>NZ_JAMFLC010000007.1:0-220330 GCF_023501985.1 Nocardia sputi
GAGTGCCCGCGTGGGGCGGGGCCGCCCGCTGAATCCGGGCCCCCGGGGGGGGGCGGGGCCCCCCCCCCCCGCCCCCGCCACGTCCGTAAGCCTATCCGCCCTCGGGTGAAGGCTCACTCTCGTGGCGGCTCGAGCGGAGGTGTCGCGGTGGCCACGCCCGCGCATCTCGGCTGGTTCGCGGGCCTGTGCCCAGGTCCGCCGATGCTGGGCGGTCGACCTCGTGCCTTCCATGCCGCGTCGGCACTCGTGAATGTTTGCTAGACATTTGCCTGGGTAGAACCGGCACACGTCAGCCCTCAGTCCCGGAAGGCCCGATGCCATGGTTGTCAGGCTCGACCCCCGCCGCTTCCGCGCGCTGATCGGCGCGCGGTCACCGTCGGCGAATCCGGGGGCGGCATGATCGGCTACTACATCCATCACCACGGCTGCGGGCACCTGCTGCGAGCGCAATGTATTCGCGCGCACATCGATCAACCGGTCGTCGCGCTGTCCTCGTTGTCGCCGGCAAGCCACCAAGGCTTCGACGACACGGTGGAGTTGCCCGCAGGCGACCGGGCCGCGAGAGCCGACGACCCGACCGCGGGCGGGATGCTGCACTGGGTGCCACGCCGTGATCCCGGCCTCGCCGATCGGATGGCGGCGGTCGCCGCCTGGATCGCCGACACCCGCCCCGACGCCCTGGTGGTGGACGTGTCGGTGGAGGTGGCGCTGCTGGCCAGGCTGCACGGTGTGCCGGTCGTGGCGATGGCGCTGCCGGGTACCCGGACGGACCCGGCACATCAGATGCTGCACCGCATCGCCGAACGATTGATCGCGGCGTGGCCGCGCGGGCTCTACGACCCGTCGTGGCTGCACCCGTATGCCGACAAGACCCACTACGTCGGCGGCATCACCCGCTTCGCCGAGCGCGTGCCGGCCCGGGCGGTCCGCGGGGACGAGCGCCCTGTGGTCCTGGTACTGGCGGGAGCAGGTGGCGCACCGTTCACCGCAGCGATGGTTCGCGCGTGCGCGCAGCGCCACCGCCGATACCGGTGGCGCACTCTCGGATCGGGTGACTGGGTCGACGACCCGTGGCCGCAGCTGTGCGAGGCCGACGTGATCGTCTCGCACGCCGGTCAGAGCGCTGTCGCCGACATCGCCGCCGCGGGCAAACCGGCCATCCTGATCCCGGCGGAGCGCCCGTTCGGCGAGCAGCACGCGACCGGTCGCGCTCTGGCCGCCGCGGGCATGGCGCTCACCCTCGACCGCCGGCCGGACCTCGACGACTGGCCCGCGCTCCTGGAGCGGGCGCGGGCGCTGGATACGGATCGTTGGCGGTGGTGGCATACCCGGGGTGCGGCGGCACGAGCCGCGGCGGCTGTCAACGAGATCGACGCACGCGGCCTTTGTTCCGCGTCGTGAGAACCGCCGCGTCGTGAGAACCGCCGCCATCACCATCGCGGCCGGGAGTACGGCGCATGGTGCGGCTCGGCGCGGGACTCCCGACTCCGGCCCGACCACCACGTCGGGGTCGTCATGAGTTACCCGGCAGCACGTGCGCGGGCATCCGGCGCGCCGCGTACCGATGCGAGGGGGCGGTCGCCACTGTCGTCGTCGGCGCCGCGATCCGGGTGCGGAGACCCCGCTCGGGCAATAGCCGAGTTCTGGTGTTACTCGGCGTGAACCGCGTCCCCCGCAGAATAAGATGATGTTGTCACCTCGGGAGGTGAGCGGTCGGGACGTTGCGCTTCGATCGGCGGGATTCACGGTGAGACGCTGCAGGTAGGAGCATACTGACGCGATGAACGAATCGGGCGACCGAATCGTGGACACGGCTGAAGGAGCGGTAGCCCGGGTGGTCGGGGCGGGGACGCCCCAGACGACGGGAAGCTTCCGGTTCTGGTTCGCCGATCAGCGGTGGGAGTGGTCGGACGAAGTCGCCGCGATGCACGGCTACGCGCCCGACACGGTGACGCCGACGACGGAGTTGCTGCTCGCGCACAAACACCCCGAGGACCGGGATCATGTCGCCGAGGCGATCGAGAAGTCGGTTCGCAACGCCGAACCGTTCTGCAGCCGCCACCGCATCATCGACACCGCCGGTGCGCCGCACCACGTCATCGTGCTGGGCGACACGATGACCGACAAGGACGGCACCGTCGTCGGCACCGCGGGTTACTACGTGGACCTGACGGCCACGATCGCCGAGGAGCGGCAGGATCTCCTCGACGGCACCCTGCCGAAACTGTTCGAGGCACGCGCGCTGATCGAGCAGGCCAAGGGGGTGCTGATGCGGATCTACCGGATCAACGCCGACCAGGCCTTCCACGTCTTGCAGTGGCGTTCGCAGGAGACCAACGTCAAGTTGCGCGACTTGGCCGCCCAGCTCATCGCCGAGATCGACGACTTGCCCCCGGCTCCGCCATCGGTGCAGACCGCCTTCGACCACATGCTGCTGACTCTGCACGAGCGCGTCCCGAAGTCGTGATGTCGGATCGTCGGCACGACGCGATTCCGGCCTAGTGGCCGCGCAGCACGGCGCCGACCCCGTCGCGCAGGCCGGCCACGGCGTCGACCAGCGTGATCTCGGCCCCGATGGCCAACGCGGCCACCGGCAGGGCTTCGTCGGCGCGGCGCATCTCACCGGTCGAGCCGTTCGTGGCCGAGCCGATCACGAAGTTCGGCGCGGTACCGGCGAGCACCAAGCGGTCGCCCAGCGCCGTGCGGTCCAGCAGTAGCCGCTCCACGGTGGCGGCGCGCAACGCGGTCGTGGTCGCGGCCAGCCCGGCCACCGCCAGGCCGTCCGGGCGCTCGATCTCGGCGGTGAAGCGCTCGAGCACCCGACGGCGTCGCTGCGCCACCACGCGGTGCAGGATGTCGCGAACCTCCGCGTCGAGGGCCTTCGGGTCCGAAGCCGGTGTCAGCGTGCCGGATCGGGCCTCGATGACGTCCCGGCCCTTCGCGTCGAACGCCGCGCGCAGCTGCGCGCGAGCCCGAGCTTCTCCGGCGAGCACGACCACTTCCGCGTGCACGGTGTCGGCCAGCCGGTCCAGTTCGTGCGCGAACTGGCGAATGTCGCGATGCGCGGTGTCCTCGACGCGGTGGCGAATCGTACGACGAGACCGGTCGTCGCGCCGGAGCTCGGGCACCGGCTGGTCCAGGCACCGGAGGGATTCCTCCAGTTCGCTGCCATGACCGTCGAGCGAATAGAGTTCCGAGCCCACCCGGTCCACGAGTGCGACGACATGCGGGACCTTCTCGGCCTGCATCTCGATGAGGGGTAGCAGGTAGGGAAGGGGCGAAACCCGGACGGTCTCGGTGTCCGGTGGCCAAGGCAAGCGTTCGTCGGCGAGCACCTCGGTCTCGTCGGCGATGAGCAGCCTGCCGTAGCGCCCTCGCGCCGCTGGGTGCAGGGTGATCGCCTGGGCCAGCAGCCGCCGGATCCGTGGCCGGGCCCCGCTGCGGTCCAGCTCGGCGTCGATCGAGCGCCAATGCAGCTCGGACGGACCGCCCGCGCCCTCGGTGTCGTGGGAAGTGTCGAAACAGACCGATGCGAAGGGGCCGTGCTTCGAGAGTATCCGCCGGAGGTCCGCCATCGGTATCACCTGGTTTCCCTGGCCATGGACGCTCTCGCTCGGGAGCTTCGGCAAACGTCTAGCGTTCGCTCGGCCCGGGAAATTCGCGCTCGAGTGACTTCGTCGTGTGTCCCGAAGGCTTCGATTCGGCGAACCACAGTGGGTGAGTACCCCGGCGTGTCGTGCCGAATCAGGGCACCCGGATCTGCGGGCACGGTGTACGGAATCGTGATCATTCTGCTGTTTCGTTGTGCGCGAAGTGGTTTCGGCCAACTTTCCATCGGCTCGGAGCGCCGGTGGGTGAGGTTCGGGGGACGGTTGTGAGCGCCGCTCGCCGATGGGTGGTCACCACTCGGGATCAATCCGCGAGAGTTGGCCCCGCGACGCTGCCCGGTTCGGCAATCGTTCGGCCATTGAGGAGCGGCCACCTGCGAAAGGTGGGGTCGGCGCCGCAGGCCGCGGGCGCCGGCGAACTTCGCCGATCCGAACGCGGCCGACCGCGAGGAGGGCGGTCCGGCCGCCACGAAGCCGGGGATCGAGGAGTTCAACGCGGTCGGGGGCGGGCGCCTCGAGCCCGGCGCGGTGAGCGATTTTCGGCGTCCTGCTCTTTTTCGGTTTCGTGTAATAAAGCTGTTCTAATGTCCGTTTTTACTGTTCAGCGGGCCGCAATCACCCAAGCAACCGCTTGGTGTCCGGATCGTAAACCGAAAAGATCGGTTTGTTTCAGGTGGGCTGTGGTAAATGTGGAGGTATCGGATCGACAGCGCGGTCGTCCGATAAACGGGGCGAGGAACCCGCGCTGCTCGACGTTCAGCCGATTCGAAGCGCTCTGTCGCTGATTACCGGCGGCGCACGAACACGAGGGCTCTCCGCAAGAATGTGTACGACTACGTGCACCAGCGCAGAGGAACGTCATCGTGATCGAGAAGCCCGAAGCGCCCGTCGCCGCGGACGACGAAGAACGAGATCGGATCGTATGGCCCGACCCGAGCCCGCTCAGCGGCTGGTGGGCCGAAGTCATGGCCCATCGCCGGATCACCCGGCCACACACCTCCGCCGCGGACCCGCGGCACAACTGACCCGAACCGGCGGGTTCGTCCACCTTTCGCGACGTGCGGAGGGTACGCGTCGAACGCCGTGTGCGGGCCGGTATCGGCGGCCGCGGCATCGGCGCGTATTTGCGGGCTGTGCGCTGCTCTATAGCGCCGTAGTCCGAATACCGCCCGTGAAAGTGTTTGCGCCGCAGGGCCGGAAACGCCGCGCCGACGTGCCGGTGACGTAAATCGCTTGTCGTGGCATGCGCACGACAGCACGAGGGCCACAAAATTCGCTGAGCGCCTCTGCGACATACATCTTCGAGCCGTTCGAAATGGAAGGTTCGGTCGAGTTCCGCCGAATCGTCGAAGACGCCCGCCCCGAACGAGTCTCGCGAATTGCGGGGCTCGTTCGGTGTGCCGTCCACGTGGTTGCCTACTACCTTCCCGCCGAACCGTCGGCGCTCGTGTCTCGGAGCCCCAACAGGTTTGGCGTCTGCTTCAATGGGTGGTCAGAATCGGCCGAGGACACGGGGGCGTCATGTCCGGCACCAGAGCTGTCTCCTTCCGAGGAGTCGATGTGCTCGAAGACCTGCTGCGCTGGTTGGTGCGGCGACCGCCGCGCGGGGAGCGGATGCTGCCGATGGTGGGTCTCTGTGGTGACCTCACCAATGTCGAGGCATGCCTGGACATGTTCGGCTCGGCACTCGGCGGCGCGGTGCACGTGGCCGTGGACGTGGACGTCCTCGACCCCTTGCCGGAGGGCAGCTCGCTGGTCGAGGACACCACGCCGGGCCTGACCGTTTTGCGGCAACTGCTCTACAACATGTGCAAGGGGTTGTCGGCGGACCGCTTCGGGCGTCTGCGCCCATTGCCTTTCCGGCGCTACCGGTTGGCCGAATGGTTGATGGCGCGCAAACTGAGTTCCGACAACGAACTCGATGAACTGGCGTCGCTGTTGCGCAAGGACTTCGGCCGTTGGGGCGAGGAATTGCTGGGCGAAGCCCAGGCCACGGTGGGCACGGTACAACGAATCCTGTTGGGCGTTTTGCGTATCGTTCTGCCCACGGCGGTGTTCCGGGCGCGCACGGGCGGGCGGATTCCCGGCGTGGGACGTGAGTTCCGGTGGTTCATGCGCCAGCAGTATCTCGCGCCGGAACAGTCCAGCCAGTTCGTCGGATTCGCCCACCGTCTCACCGAGGGCGCCCGCCGCCAAGAGCACGCCGAGCATCTGGCCAAGCTGCTGGTGCATGCTTTTCTCGAAGACCTGCGGGTCGCCTACCGCCGTCGATGGTGGAGCATCGGCGCCGCACGGCGCACCACCTATCCGGTCGTGATCCTGCGCGCTCTCGACGGCGAAGCCGGTCCACGGCTGCTGGATCTGATCAACGACATCCGCAACGAGACCGGCAAGGACGACCCGCTGCTGGTGGTGGCAGGCACGCGGACAGCGCCGTCGGGCGTCACCGCGCGACCCGCATACCGGGTGCGGCGGTTGTACGAGATCTGGGTGGAGGAGTTGCCCGTCGCGCGGCAGCGGCAGCGCCCGCGGGCCTGGCAGTTGTGGTTCGCCGTGCCCGCGACCGGCTCCGACGACGACGAGGCGGACCCGTTCCGCCGGATCGAGGTCCCGGCGCCGCCGTGGTGGGCACGACGGGCGTTGTCGGCGAGCGTGGTGTTCCTGGTGGCGGTGCTGGCGGTGGCGGCGGGCGGGTTCGCGACCTGGCGGCCGTGGCACGCGGGGGAACCCGTGTGCGCCACCGGAACGGCCGTCGAGTGGGTGCGCGTCGTCCCCGGTACGGACGGCAACTGCGTCGGTTTCAGCGCATACGACCCGGACGATCCCGACTCCGGCGGGCGGGGCTTCCTGTTCGCGCGCGACGAACCGGGCAGTCGCCGCCTGGTGGAAGCACAGCGGCGGGTGTACAAGCAGAACCTGCTGGTCGAGCGGCTGGCCGCACAGCAGCCGGCGCGGCCGCTGTTCACCCTCGTCTATTTCGGTCAGTTGACCGGCGTTCCGGGCGATTACCCCGCGCAGAGCGAGGACATCGAGGGCTTGGCGCTGGCTCAGTACAACGCGCTCGAATCGGTCGCGTTGTCCGACGCCGTCACGCCCGACACGGTCCCGCTGATCCGGCTGCTGCTCGCGAATACCGGTCCGGCCAATCTGCAGGGTCTCCAAGTCGTCGAGCTGCTGACGCCGCTCATCGAGGCGGAGCCGAGCATCGTCGGCGCGATCGGGCTCGATCAGAGCCGGATCGCGACGCTGGGGATGATCAACTCGCTGACCGGCCTCGGCATTCTGATGGTGGCGCCCAGTTTGTCGGCCGACGAGATGGTGCTGTCCTCGCCGCTGTACTTCCAGATCGCCCCGCCGAACCACGCGATCGCCGACATGATCAAGCAGTACCTGAACTCCCTTCCCGGGCTGGCCGGGCGCGGCGTCCGGATCTACCATCGGCCCGACCCGACCGATCTCTACACCGAGAACATGGCTGCGGACCTGCACATCCTCGCGGCCGACGGCCGGGCGATCTGGGACGGCTCCTGGGACCAGCGTGATGCCTTCACCGGGTCGGACAACACCGACGCATGCGACGAGGTGCTGTTCTTCGCGGGCCGGGATTCGGAGTTCCCCGACTTCCTGCAGAGCCTCAACAAAGCGTGCGGCGACCAGCGGGTGATGCTGATCGCGGACGACTCGGTCAACCGGTTCATGGCCAGCGTGGACCGGCGCAGGGCGGCCAACAGTGCGCGCCCGCTGGTCTACGTGGCCAAAGCGAGCCTGGTGACCTGCCGGAACAAAGGCCAGGGATTCCGCAGCCGGGTCGAGTTCTACCACCTCGCCACCACCGTGGACCCGGACATCCCGAGCTGGAACGCCTGCGCCGAGGCGGACAAGCCGCTGGGCGAGCGCGTCCAGCTGCATCCGCTGGGGGAGCGGGTCGCGTTGGCCTACGACGCGGTCGGGTTGTTCGTACGGGCAGTACAAGCACTGGCCCCGGCCGTGTCCGGGGTCTGGACCGAGCCGATCCCGATCAGCGCGGCCGCGGTGTGGGCCGCCCTGCGTGACCTGCCCCGGCATCCGGTGATCGAGTCCAGCAGTGGCGTGCTGGACTTCTCGGTCAGTCAGGGCGCCCACGCCGGCCGGGTGGCGCACGACAAGTGGGTGGGCATGCTCAGCGTGGAGCAGATCTGGGATCCCTCGACCAACGCCGAACCCGTGATGATCTACGGCTGCGGCCGGGCGAGCGCCGAGGACACGGCGCGGTGTCGTCCCTACCCCCTCGGCGGCGGCTGAGCGGCCTGCGCCGCGTCCGGCTCCCGCATAGCGCTCAGCGGCTCGGCCAGCTCCTCGAGCGACCGCCCTTCCGCCCGTACGCCGTAGGCCAGTTCGACCAAACCCGCCGCGAACATGGCGAGCGCGCCGATGGTGAACGCCAAGGCGGTCTTCCCGAGGTCTCCGTCGGAGGACAATTCGGCGAACACCAACGGTCCCGCGACGCCGCCCGCGACGGTCCCGATCGCATAGAAGAAGGCGATGGCCATGGCGCGAGTCTCCATCGGGAAGATCTCGCTGACGGTCAAGTAGGCGGCGCTGGCGCCGCACGAGGCGACGAACAGCACGGCGGTCCAGCAGGCGGTGAGGGTCGTCGCGGTCAGGTGGCCGCCCGCGAAAAGCCATGCGGTGCCCAGCAACAGCACCGCCGATCCGAGGTAGCTGCCCGCGATCATCGGCTTGCGCCCGATCGTGTCGAACAGCTTGCCCAGCAGCAGCGGACCGAGGAAGTTGCCGAAACAGAGGACCGCGAAGTAGTAGCCGACCCGATCGTCCGGAATGCCGAACGATCTGGACAGGATGAGCGCGTAGTTGAACGTGATGGCGTTGTAGAGGAATGCCTGCCCGATGAACAGCGACAACCCGAGGACACTGCGCCGTGGATAGTGCCGCACCATCACTGCCGCGATCTCCCGGAAGGAGATGGTGCGCCGCTGCTTGATCCGGATCTGTTGATCGGAGACATCCGCGAGCGCCGTGCCGGTGTCGGCCCGGACCTCCTCCTCGATCGCGGCGACGGTTTGTTCGGCTCGGTCCTCGCGTCCGTGGATGAACATCCAGCGGGGGCTCTCCGGGACATGCCTGCGCACCAGCAGGATGACCAGACCGAACACGGCGCCGAGCGCGAAGGTCAACCGCCAGCCCACATTCGGCGGGAACAGATCGGTGTTGAGCGCGATGATGGACAGCAACGCGCCGCCGACGGCACCGAGCCAGTAGGTGCCGTTGATGACGATGTCGATGCGTCCGCGGTATTTCTTCGGGATCAACTCGTCGACGGCGGAATTGATCGCCGCGTATTCGCCGCCGATGCCGAAACCGGTGAGGAAGCGGAAGAAGACGAACCACCACATCGAGAACGACAGGGCTGTCATCGCGGTCGCGAAAAGGTACACCGCGAGGGTGATCAGGAACAGCTTCTTCCGGCCGAATCGGTCGGTCAGCCAACCGAAGAAGAGCGCGCCGGAGCCGGCGCCCGCGACGTACAGGGCCGCGGCGAGGCCGGAAACCTGTGCGGCCGTGATGTTCAGGCCACTGTCCGGTTCCGACAATCTACTGGCCACACTGCCGACGACGGTCACCTCGAGCCCGTCGAGGATCCAGACCGATCCCAGCCCGATCACGACCATCCAGTGCCACTTCGACCACGTCAAGCGGTCCAGCCGGGCGGGGATGTCGGTTGATATGGTCCGCACGGATCACCACCTTCAGAAGACTGAGGTTCGTTTACCCCGAGCCGCCGCGACCAACCGCCGTGGTCGGCTAGGCTCGCACAGCGACTGAAACATGTTCTAGAAAGTGGCCCGCCGATGAAGACGATCTATGCGCTGTGGGGCGTTGGCGACCTGCTGACCGCCGATCCGGTGTCTCGCCTGTCCGGTGCAGGCGCGGTGCAGGCGAACATCTCGGACGCGGCGGTCGAGATGGCGATGCTGCGGATCACGACGTTCGACGCGCCGGTGCAGGCCGTCGTCAGCGTCTGGTGGGCGGGAACACCGCAGCCGGAGGCGGCCGAGCGGGCGCTCGGCGCCGTGGCGGAGCGGGTAGCCGGCTGGCACGTCGAGGAGGCGACGCCGATTCCGCCGCCGGTCACCGCATTACACGAGCGGGCGCCGGGATTGTCGAACATCGCTTTCCTGCGCGAACCGGATGACCTGTCACACACCGAATGGCTGGATCGCTGGCGTAACCATCACACCGCGATCGCCATCGAGACCCAGGCGACGTTCGGCTACGTGCAGAATCTGGTGACGGGGCCCGCCACGGCCGGTGCGCCGGAGATCGCCGGGATCGTGGAGGAGCTGTTCCCGATCGAGGCCCTCACCGATCCGCACGCCTTCTATGGCAGCGGCGGCGACGCGGCGGAGCTGGCCCGCCGAGTCGACCGCCTGATGGCCAGCGTCGCGACTTTCGGCGGCGACCGGAACCTGGATGTGGTGCCCACCAGTCGATACCGGTTGCGCTGAGTGGTTCAGCGGCCGGGGGAGCGTCCCGCCGATTCGCGCAGCGCCGCTAGTGCGGCGCGCACCGCGGGATGATCGCCCGCGCCGCGGCGATAGGCCAGATGCGTGCGCCGTCGCGTCGGCAGGGCGCCGAGTACGACGCCCGCGGGACATTCCCGGGTGCCGAATTCCGGCACCAAGGCGACGCCCTGACTCGCGGCCACGAGCGCGAGGACCGTGCCGAAGTCGTCGGCGTGGTGCCGGATCCTGGGTGTGAAGCCGGCCGCTTCGCAGGCGCGTACGGTCATCGTGTGGCACAGCGTGCCGGGAGTGCTCGCGATCCAGGGGCTTTCACGGTGCGCCGACAGCGAGTCGGTGGAACGTGCCGCGAGGTAGACGATCTCCTCGAACAGCGGCTCGCTGTGCAGGGCCGGATCGGCGGAAACCGGCACGTAGTCGTACTCCTGGATCAGCGCGACATCCAGTGTCCCCGCACGCAGCGCGTCGGGCGCCAGCGCCGGATCCAGTTCGGTGACCCGCAGTTCCAGTCTGGGATGCGCGCTGCTCAGCGTGACGAGCGCGGGAGAGAGGATGGTCCGCACGGCGGTGGGGAACGCGCCGATGCGCAGCGTCCCGGTCAGTTCGGCGCGAGTCGCGGCCAGATCGGCGGTGGCCTGCTCGAGCACCGCGAGGATTCGCTCGGTGTGCTGGACGAGAACCACGGCCGCCGGGGTGAGCCGGACGCGCCGCCCGGTTCGCGCCAGCAACGGCACACCGGCCTCCCGTTCCAGCGCGGTGAGTTGCTGGGAGACCGCCGAGGGGGTGTAAGCGAGGGCTTCCGCGACCGCGGCGATGGTTTCGCGACGCGCCAGTTCGCGCAGCAAGCTCAGCTTGCGGACATCAAGCATCAGTTCACCTTATGGTCTGCGACAGAAATGTGAACTGGATCTGATGGTTCGGTCCGTTCAGGCTTGTCCCTATGACGCTCGCAGGTCTCTTCGTCCCCTTGGTCACGCCGTTCTCCGCCGACGGCGCGCTGGCCGCCGACGCGCTGGAGCAGCTCGCCCGCGAGGTCCTCGACGACGGCGCGACCGGCATAGTCGCGCTCGGCACCACCGGTGAACCCGCGACCCTGACGGCCGCGGAACGCGCGCAGGTGGTCGCCGTCTGCGGGCGCGTCTGCCGGGAACGCGACGCGCCGCTGATCGTGGGAGTGGGATCGAACTCGACGGCGGCTTCCGTCGAAGCGCTCGCCGGCCTCGACCCCCACTGCACCGCGGCGCTCACCGTGGTCCCGTACTACACGCGTCCGTCCGAGGCGGGGGTGCTCGCGCATTTTCGCGAACTCGCCGCAGCCGGTCCCGTGCCGCTGGTCGTCTACCACATCCCGTACCGGACCGGCCTGTCCCTCGGGTTCGACACCTTGCTCGCGCTCGCCGAAATACCCGGGGTCATCGGGGTGAAGCACGCGGTCGGGGCCATCGATGACGTCACCATTGCGTTCATGAGCGCCCGGCCCGCGGACTTCGCGGTGCTGGCCGGTGACGACCTGTTCGCCGCACCGATGCTGGCCCTCGGCGCGGACGGCGCGATCGCGGCTTCGGCAGCCGTGCACACCTCGTCGTTCGCCGCGCTGGTCGGCGCGTGGCGCACCGGTCCGCTCGACGCGGCTCGATCGCTGGGCCACCGGCTCGCGACGCTGTCGGCCGCGCTGTTCGCCGAACCCAATCCCGCGGTGATCAAAGCGGTGCTCGCGGCGCAGGGTCGCATACCGAGCCCTGCGGTCCGATTGCCTCTGCTACCTGCGAGCGAGGGCGCGACGCGGGCCGCGTTGACCGCGCTCGCCGAATTCTCGGCACAAGGAACCGCCATCGACTGGTGTTGTGGCCCCGGAGATGCCACGCTCAAGCGGTGACACAACCTCCGGATACCCAGGCGGCTGGGCCCGACCCGACGACCGACAAACTCGACGCGGCCGTCTTCAAGATCGCGGGCGTCGTCGTGCTCGGCGCGATCATGTCGATTCTCGACATCACCGTCGTCAGCGTCGCGATCCCGACCTTCCAGCGGGAGTTCGACACCAGCTACGCCATCGCGGCGTGGACGATGACCGGCTACACACTCGCGCTGGCCACCGTGATCCCGCTGACCGGGTGGGCGGCCGACCGCTTCGGCACCAAGCGGCTCTACATCATGGCCCTCGTCTTCTTCGTGCTCGGCTCGCTGCTGTGCAGCACGGCGTGGAACATCGAGTCGCTGATCGCGTTCCGCGTGATCCAGGGTCTCGGCGGCGGCATGCTGATGCCGCTGGGCATGACGATCATGACCCACGCCTCGGGCCCGCATCGGGTCGGCCGGGTGATGGCGGTACTCGGCGTGCCGATGCTGCTCGGCCCGATCGGCGGCCCGATCCTGGGCGGTTGGCTGATCGAGAACTTCAGCTGGCACTGGATCTTCCTGATCAACCTGCCGATCGGCGTGGTCGCCCTGGTGCTCGCGGTCGTCGTGCTGCCGGGTGACAAGCCGGAGCCGTCGGAGTCGTTCGACTTCATCGGCATGCTGCTGGCCTCGCCCGGCCTCGCGCTGTTCCTGTTCGGCGTCTCCTCCATCCCGGAGGAGGGGACGGTGATCGCGGGGAAAGTGCTGATCCCGGCCGCTATCGGCGTGCTGCTGATGACGGCGTTCGTGTTCCACGCGCTGCGCACCGAGCACCCGCTGATCGATTTGCACCTGTTCGGCAACCGCGCGCTCACCTTCGCGGTGCTCACGATGGTGCTGTTCGCCGTCGCGTTCTTCGGGGCGGGCCTGCTGCTGCCGACCTACTTGCAGCAGGTGCGCGGTGAGTCGGCGCTGCAGGCGGGTCTGCTGCTCGCGCCGCAGGGCATCGGCGCGATGCTCAGCATGCCGGTCGCGGGCCGTTTCGTGGACAAGATCGGCCCCGGCAAGATCGTGCTCATCGGTATCGCGCTGATCTCGATCGGGACGGCCTACTTCGTCCAGCTCGACGCGGACAGCTCGTATCTCCCCATGATCGGCGCCCTGTTCGTCATGGGCCTCGGCATGGGCTGCACGATGATGCCGATCATGACCGCGGCGATCCAGACGCTGACCCACCAGCAGGTGGCCCGGGGGTCGACCCTGATGAACATCGTCAACCAGACCGCGGGCTCCATCGGCACGGCCACCATGTCGGTGGTGCTGACCAACCTGCTGAACAACGAGCCGCTCGCCCGTCCGGCGATCGCGGCGAACTTCGATCCGGCGCTGGCGAGCCAGCTTCCGCCGGGCACAGTGGAAACCGGCCTGCAGCAGGCCGCGCACGCGTTCAGCCAGACCTATGTGGTGGCGCTGGTGTTGATCGTGCTGACCTTGGTCCCGGCGTTCTTCCTGCCGCGCACCAAGCCGAAGAACCCGGAGGCGGCCGACGCGGTGACCGTGGTCCACGCGTAGCTGTAGGTGTCCCGGGATCGCCCTTCTGCCAGGCGATCCCGGGACCATGGCATCGAGCGGGCATAGCCGGACCGCCGAGCGTGTTCACCGTCGGCTTCGGAGGCCGTCGAACACGATCTCCGCAGCGCGTCGCCACGACGGCGAGCCTGTGGTCTCCCCGAGCAGCGACAGCGCCCACAACAAGTTGACGACGTCTTCGTCGGTCGCGTCGGCGCGCAGCTCGCCTGCTTCCCGGACGCGTGCGAGAACCGTCGACAGATGCGACATTCCGCGATGGCACGCCTCCGCCAGCCGAGCGGCCGCGGGATGGTCTCCGGTGAACGCCTCGAGCAGCCCGCGATCGCCGGTCAGCCTGCCGAGCAGGTCTTCGACGAACCCGGTGAACGCCGTCCACGCGTCCGGCTCGGCCGCAGCGCGGGCGGCGATCTCGTCCACCGCCGCCAGTCGCGGCGGCAGGAGGGCCTCGATCAGGGTGTCGCGGGTCGGGAAATGGTTGTACAGCGTCCCGATGCTGACGCCCGCGCGCCGCGCGATCTCCTCCAGGGAACCCTCGAGGCCCTGCTCGGTGAAAACGTCGGCCGCCTCCCGCAACAACTTCTCCCGGTTGCGGGCGGCGTCCCGGCGCAGCGGTTTGGTCACGCTGCCATCCTACAAAATCTGAGGGCGCCCTCGATTTCATGCTACGGTGAGAAATCGAGGGGGGCCTCAGATTAAGGAGAGAACATGTCGGACCATGGAACAGCGGTGATCGTCGGCGTCGGCCCCGGCCTCGGGATGTCGATGGCCCGCCGCTTCGGCCGGGAAGGGTTCCGCGTGGCGCTGATCTCGCGCAGCGATGCGCGGCACGCCGGATACCTCGCGGACCTGGCGGCGCGCGGCATCGACGCCACCGCCCACGTCGCCGATGTCACCGACCGCTCGCGGCTCGCCGCGGTACTCGGCGACATCCGCCGCGAAGGTCCGATCGGATCGGTCTACTACGGGCCGGGGCCGACGCAGCAGCCCGTGCCGATCACCGACATCGATTCCGCCACGGCGCGAACGGCCTTCGAGTGGGTGTGGCCCGCGGTGGACGTGGTGGCTGAAGTGCTGCCCGGCATGCTCGATCGCGGGAACGGCGCTCTGTTCTTCGCCGGCGGCTTGTCCAGCGTCCGCCCCATGCCCATGCTCGGCCACCTCGCCCTCGCGACCGCCGCGCTGCGCAACTACGCCCTCACCCTCAACGCGGCGCTGACGGGACGCAACGTCTACGCGGGCACCCTCACCATCGGCGGACTCGTCGAACGCGGCGACATCCACACCATGGTCACGGCCGACCCGGCGCGTTTCGGCAGCCCGGAAGGTCACACCCTCGATCCGGACGAGCTGGCCGAGACGGCGTGGCGGATGTATCGCACCCGCGACCGGGCCGAAGAAGTCTTCGATGCCTTGGGCGGATGACGGCCGGGGTCAGCCGTAAAGTGCGATGAAGCGGTCGAGGGAGCGTTCGATATCGCCCTTGACCGCCCGGGCCACCCCGGCGCCGATCGGGCCGAACAGCGGCGCGCCGCCGAGTTCGATGTCGACGGTGACCTCCGAGCCCGAGCCCTTCGGGGCGACGAGCAGTTGCAGGCCCAGCTTGGTGCCGCCCTTGCCCGCGCCGGTCAGATGCAGGCGGCTCGGCGGCTCGGCGGCCCGAACCGTCCAGGTGACCCGATTGCGCAGCCCCTTTACCGAGGCGATGCCGACCAGTTGGGTGCCGACGGTCAGCTCGGTGGGCACCTCGCCGCGCCAGGCTTCGTGCATGGTCAGCCATTTGTCGAGTTCGGCGAGGTCGGAGGTGTGCGCCCAGGCCTCCTCCGGCGAGATCGGGACGTCGACCGAGACCTTCAGCTTTGCCATGGGCGCATGGTATCCGGTACCGCTGGTCCGCCCCGTTGTGAGGGCGCGGACGCTCGGCCCCGAGGTGAACACAACCCTTCGTAGTCGAATTCCAGAGCCCGGCAATACTTTTGTTGATGTGTCAGTGAGCGTCCATTCCACTGGGCGGTTCCGGCCGCCGGGAGCCGCCGCCGTCGACAGCGGTGGCCCGCCTCCGCCGAAGTCCACCTGACCTGCGGTTCCGTATGCAGCGCAAACGGGGTACGGCTTGTATGGCAGCCCAACAGTATTGCGCAGCAATGTCGCGATCGGCGGCACGTATCGTCCCAGCTCCGGGAAACCGAAAGTGTCGGTGGGATCGGCAGAGACTTCTCCGGAATGCTGCTAATGTGCGAATGGTCGGGTTCTGGTTACCGTTCGGATACGATCCGGGCGGTCGGCGATTGACATGTAATCGCCTGTCCTGCGGGCACTGTGCGGTAGGCACTCTCGGCGAGTGCCGGTGCCGCCGCGGGGTTTCCGGTACTCCGACGCGGACCCCACCGACCGGTCCGTTCATGGTCGGCAGGCGAGGGAAGGCGAGCGAAGCAGGATGGCAGTGGGCCGATTCCTCGAGACCAGTCAACGACGAAAGAACTGATGAATCAAGATATCGCCGTGGTGCTTTCATGGATCCTCGCCGCCGCTTTGGTGATCGCCGTAGCGGGGGCGTTGTACGCAGTGCAGTATGCCAAGGCTCAGCGAGCCAAGGTCGAGGCCCTGACCAGGGAACAGCGCGCGACAGAGGACACGCTCGAGCGGTTCGCCGCCACCACGCTACCCGCGGTGGCCGAATCGATCCGCCGGTTCGAGTCGCAGGTTCCCCCGGTCGAAGTCCAGGCGGGCATGGAGAATTCGCGGCTCGCGCAGATCCTGCGGTGGATCTCCGAGCGGTACGCCGACGATCTGAGCCTCATCCGCTCGGAGACCAGGGACCTGACCAACAACGAAGCGCAGCAGGCGATCAAGGCCGCCGAAGAGGCCGCGCGCAACGAGGTGGCCTCGGCGTCGCGCCAGGCGACCAGCGCCGCCGTCCGTTCCTTCGGCACCTCCGTGGTCAGCCTCGGCGCGGACGTCAGCCAGGTGGTGAGCGCCGCGCTGCGTGAGCATCGCGACGACCAGGTGTACGAAACGCTCACCCGTATCGACCACACCGTGCAGCAGATGATCCGCCAGGCGCAGTCCTACGTGATCGTCTGCGGTGGCCTGCCCGGCCGTCGCTGGCCCGCTCAGACGCTGACCGACGTGGTCGGCGGCGCCATCGGCCGCGTCCGCGAATACCTGCGGGTGCGACCCAACCAGCTCGACCGCGTCGTGATCAGCCGCGCGGTGGAACCGCTCGTGCACACGCTGGCGACCCTGCTGGACAACGCGTTGCGGTACTCCCCGCCGACTTCCTACGTGGACGTCAACTTCCAGGAGGGCCATCACGGCGTCACCGTCATCATCGATGACGCGGGCGTGCGGATGAACGCCGAGCAGATGGAGGAGGCTCGCCAAGTGCTCGCGCACGAGCGGCCCGTCGACATCCACCAGCTCGGCCCTTCGCCGAAGGTCGGCTTCCCGGGTATCGCCGCGCTGGCCCGCCGCTACGGTTTCACCGTCTACATCGATGGCCCGAACGTCTACGGCGGCATGCGCGCGATGGTCTACATCCCGGAGTCGCTGCTGGTCACACCGCAGAACGTCCAGGAGGTCGCGCCCGTGACCGAGGCAAAACCGGAGCCGGCAACGGTTCCCGCGCCCGCCGCGCCGAGCGAGCAGCCCGGCGACGACGAGCATTCGCTGACGGTGAGCGAGATCACCAGCGGGGGGTTACCCAAGCGGCGACGCAGGACGGTCGCGCTAGCCCCGGTGGGGCCGCGCACCGAACCGGGGCTGGCTCGCCCCGAGGTCGCCGCAGCTTGGCATACCGGCTCCAAGAGCGGCCGCGCCGCCGCATCTGATGACACGGAAGGGATGACATCCTGATGGCCACACCCGTGACCGACAGCAGCAACAAACTGGGCTGGCTACTCGAAGATCTCAGTATCCCGGGTGTGCGGTTCGCGGTGTTGCTGTCCGACGACGGCCTGCGGATCGCGCACTCCGCGGGGATCGCTCGCGACGAGGCGGAACGCTTCTCCGCGGCGGCCTCCGGCCTGCGCTCACTCGGCAAGGCGCTCGGTGAGTTCTGCGGCGACTCCACCAACGGCGTGCGGCAGAACATGACCGAGTACGACCAGGGCATGATCCTCATCACCGCGGCGGGGGAGGGCGCGCTACTGGGCGTCGCGACCACCAACGACATCGATGTGGGCCTCGTCGCACACCGGATGAACGAGCTCGCAGGCCGGGTCGGGCGCGAGCTCGGCAGCCAGCCGCGCAGGCGCGTAGACGGCAGCGAAATGCCATGATCGAGCGCAGCGAGCGAGTCAAAGGTACTGCGCCGCTGGGCATCACGGAGCCGAGCAAGCGCGAGGTGCCGTCATGAGCAAGCCGCGGCGCGACCCGGACCTCGTCCGGGCTTATGTGCGCACCGGAGGGCGTACGCGTCCCACTCGCGAGCTGGACCTGGTCACTTTGGTCCTGACCGCCAAAGATCCACTCCCCGGCGCGTCGCCCGATGCGCGCCGGGTCATGGCCCTGTGCAGCCGTCGGGGTGCGCTGTCGATCGCCGAGATCGCGGCGTACCTCGACCTGCCGCCGTCCGTCGTCAAGATCGTCACGTCCGATCTGATGGACGGCGGGCACCTGGTCACCCCCACCCCGGCCGAGTCCCTGCCGGAGATCGCTCTGCTGGAGGAGGTACTCAATGGGCTCCGTGCTCTCGCCGTCTGATCGCGCCGTCGACTACGTGCCGGAGACCGTGACCCGCTCGGTGAAACTGCTGGTGGCCGGCAACTTCGGTGTCGGCAAGACCACGTTCGTGAGCAGCGTCTCGGAGATCAAGCCGCTGCGCACCGAGGAGACCATCACCGAGGCCAGCGTCGGCGTGGACGATATGGCCGGGCTGCCCGGCAAGTCGCAGACCACGGTCGCGATGGACTTCGGCCGCATCACGCTCAGTCCCAAACTCGCCCTCTACCTGTTCGGCACGCCGGGGCAGCAGCGTTTCGTCCCTTTGTGGGAGGAGCTGGCTCGCGGTGCGCTCGGCGCGCTCGTGCTTGTCGACACCCGTCGCATCGAGAAGTCCGACGAGGTGCTGTCGGTGCTCGAGGAGCGCGGCGTCCCGTATTCGGTGGCAGTCAACCAGTTCGAAGGAGCGCGCCCCTACCCGCTCGACGAGGTGCGCGATGCCCTCGATCTGGAACCCGGCACACCGCTGACGACGCTGGACGCGCGTGACCGGGGCACTTGCCTGCGCTCACTGATCACGCTAGTCGAATTCTTGTTCCACCGTTTGGAGTCGCGCATTTGACCACGCCGCAGTCCTCGACCTACCCCGCGCACCTATCCAGTGGCGCCTGCCCGGTCGCGCACGGATCGCCGATCGACACCGACGGCCCCCGGATCCCGCTGTACGCGGAGGGATTCGCGGCCGACCCGCACGGGGTCTACCGGGAGATGCGCAGGCGCCACGGTTCGCTGGTCCCGATCGAATTGTCGCCCGGAGTCCCCGCCACCCTGGTGATCGGATACCAGGAAGCCCTGCGGATCCTGAACGATCCTGAGCACTTTCCCGCCGATCCCCGCATCTGGCAGAAGAACATTCCCGAGGACTCGCCCATCCGGCCGATGATGGAGTGGTACCCGAACGCCCTCCGCAACAGCGGCGCCGCGCATGCCCGCTACCGGGGCGCTTACACCGCCAGCATCGACGCCATCGACCTGCACGAGGTGCACTCGATGGTCGAGCGTATCGCCATTCCGCTGATCAACACCTTCTGCGCGAAGGGCTCCGCCGATCTGGTGACGCAGTACGCGTTCCCGCTCGTCTTCGAGGTGCTCAACCGGATCGTCGGCTGCTCCACCGAACTGGGGCAGCGGGTCGCGACCGGTATGGCCATGCTGTTCGACACCGTCGAGGCGGCCAAGGGCATGCAGATGCTCTCCGAGGCATTGATGGAGCTGATCCACCAGCGCCGCGCGGAGCCCGGCGACGACGTCACGTCCCGGTTGGCCCATCACCCGGCCAAGCTCGACGACGAGGAAATGCTCTCGAACCTGATCAGCCTCTACGGTGCGGGGATCGAGCCACAGCAGAACCTGATCACCAACACGCTGCTGTTGATGCTCACCGACGACCGTTTCGGCGGTGACGTTCTGGGCGGCAGCCTGTCGACGCGCGACGCGCTGGACGAGGTGCTGTTCAACGACCCGCCGATGGCGAACTTCTGCATCACCTATCCGCGGCAACCCATCCTGGTCGACAACACCTGGTTGCCCGCGCACCAGCCGGTGCTGGTGAGTCTCGCCGCCTGCAACAACGACCCGGCCATCCGCGGCGGTGACCGCGCAGGCAACCGCTCGCATCTGGCGTGGGCGGTCGGACCGCACGCCTGCCCCGCGAAGTCGGTGGCGTCCGTGGTCGTCCAAGAAGCCATCGACCAGCTCCTCGACGCTCTCCCCGAAATGCGGCTGGCCATACCCGCGGACGAAGTGGTCTGGCGTCCCGGCCCTTTCCACCGGGCGTTGGCGGCCCTGCCGGTCGTCTTCCCCAAGTCCCCTCCGTTGAACCTGGTGTAAGGAGAGCGTCCGATGTCGCAAGAGCCGATTGTCTTGGACCTGACCGGTTCCGATATCCAAGGCGAGGCTGCGCGGCTGCGCGAGCGTGGGCCGGTGGCCCTGGTGGAACTGCCCGGCGGGGTGCCCGCGTGGTCCATCACCGATGCCGTCGTGCTGAAGAGCCTGCTGGCCGACCCCCGCGTGTCGAAGGATCCCCGGCAGCACTGGGCGGCGTTCATGAACGGCGAGATCACCGAGGAGTGGCCGCTGCACCCCTGGGTGGCGGTCGACAATATGTTCACCGCCTACGGCGCCGAACATCGGCGGCTGCGCAAGCTGGTCGCGCCCGCGTTCACGCACCGTCGCACCGTGGCGCTTCGACCGCGCATCGAAGCGATCACCGCCGAGCTGCTCGACCGCCTCGCGGCGACCCCGCGTGGCACGGCGGTCGACCTGCGTGAGGGCTACGCCTACCCGGTGCCCATCCAGGTCATCACCGAACTGATGGGTGTGCCCGAACATCTGGGCCCCGGCGTGCGGAAATGCGTCGACGGGTTCTTCGACACCTCGTTCGGGCCGGAGGAGGCCCAGGCCAACTATCTCGAGATGTTCCGGCTGATCAGCGAACTCGTGGCATACCGTCGGGAGACGCCCGGCGACGACATCACGAGCGTGCTGATCGCCAGCCGGGACGAGGAGGACGGCTCGCGGCTGGCCGAGAAGGAACTCGTCGACACGCTGATGCTGGTCATCAACGCCGGGCACGAGACGACGGTGAACCTGCTCGATCAGGCCATCTACGCGTTGCTCACTCGCCCGGATCAGCGAGCCGACGTGGTGGAGGGCCGGACCCCCTGGTCGGATGTGGTGGAGGAGTCGCTGCGCTTCGAGGCGCCGGTCGCGCACCTGCCGCTGCGCTACGCCGTCGAGGACATCGACATCGCGGGCGTCCGGATTCCCAAGGGCGAGGCGATCCTGGCCTCCTACGTGGCGGCCAACCGCGATCCGAAGGTGCACGGCGCCACCGCGGGCGAGTTCGACGTGCGTCGGTCGGTCAAGGAGCATTTGGCTTTCGGCTACGGAGCGCACCACTGCCTGGGCGCGCCGCTGGCCCGGCTGGAAGCGGAGATCGCCCTCCCGGCGCTCTTCCGTCGCTTCCCGGACATGCGCCTGGCGGCCGACCCGTCCGAGCTGCGCCCCGTGCCCAGCTTCATCTCCAACGGTCACTCCGAGCTGCCGGTGTTCCTGGAGGCTGCGGAGTAGTCCGGCCCGTACGGGCTTTGCGATCACACCTGTCGGCAGCGGAGTTCGTTCGTCCCGTGCAGGACTCGATCACCCGCGTATCCCTCGCGGATACGCGGTGTTCCGCCGCGGGTGGAGAGGGTGTCCGCCGACACCCGATCGCCTCGATTTCGCGCACGAGATATGCTGTGCCCCAGTGGATTACGGCGTAGAGTCGGATCCAGCCACGTCCGCACGACGACCCGGCCTCCGGCTGGGCACGTGTCATGCGCCTACCCTGCTCGTCGAACGTTCCGTCTTTGGAGTCACGTTTTGACCACCCCACAGTCCTCGTCATCGTCCGCGCTGTCGTCGGGCGGCTGCCCCGTCCGGCACGGCTCACCGGTCGGCCCCGATGGTCCCCGGGTCGCGCTGTACTCGGATGAATTCGCCGCGGATCCCCATAGTGTCTATCGAGAGATGCGCCGCCGGTACGGTTCGCTGGTGCCGGTGGAACTGGCGCCCGGCGTGCCGGCCACGCTGGTGATCGGTTACCACACCGCCTTGCGCATCCTGAACGATCCCGACCATTTCCCGGCCGATTCGCGGACCTGGCAGAAGAACGTCCCCAGCGACTGCCCGGTCTTGCCGCTGCTGGAATGGCGTCCGGCGGCGATCCGCAACTCCGGCCCGGAGCACACCCGTTACCGGCAGGCCACGGTCGCGGGCATCGATGAGATCGACCAATTCGCACTGCAGGCCACGGTGGAGCGGATCGCCGTTCCGCTGATCAACAGCTTCTGCGGCGACGGCTCGGCCGACCTGATCGCGCAGTACGCGTTCCCGCTGTCGTTCGCGGTGATCAACGCCATGCTCGGTTGCCCACCCGACATCGGACAGCGGGCGGCGATGGGACTGGCCGCGATGTTCGAGGGCGTGGATGCCGAGCAGGGCAACGCGATGTTCAATGACGCGATGTCGGAACTGGTGGCGCTGAAACGATCCCAGCCCGGCGACGACATCGTCTCCCGCATATTGCAGCACCCCGTCGATTTCGACGACACGGAGATGGTCCAGCAGGTGCTGATGCTCTACGGCGCGGGCATCGAGCCGCAGCAGAACCTGATCATCAACACCCTGCGGCTGATGCTCACCGACCAGCGGTTCGCCGGCGGCATCATCGGTGGCAGCCTGTCGACGCGGGACGCGTTGGACGAGGTGTTGTTCACCGATCCGCCGCTGTCGAACTATTGCGTCACGTTTCCACGTCAGCCGATCCTGATCGACGGTGTCTGGCTACCGGCGCACCAGCCGGTGGTCATCAGCATGGCCGGATGCAACAACGATCCCGCGATCAACACGGGCGTATACACCGACAACCGGTCTCATCTCGCATGGAGCGTCGGGCCGCATGCCTGCCCGGCCCGATCGGTGGCCTATCTGATCGCCCAGGACGCGATTGATCAGCTGCTCGACGCGTTGCCCGAGATGCGGCTGGCCGTTCCCGCCGAAGAACTGGCCTGGCGGCCGGGCCCGTTTCACCGTTCGCTCACCGCGCTGCCGATTGTCTTCCCCGAATCCCCTCCGTTGCCTGTCTTCCCGGACCAGCAGGGGAGCGAACCGGCCTAGCCGCGAGCCGTCCGGCGATGGTAGGAACGCGGGATCGCGATTCAGAAGGGAGGCAGCCGCTCAGAGGCCGCCTGCGCACATGCCGACGAGGGTGCGCGCCGGCCTGTCGCCGATAACCACGCATCGAGTCGACCCACCGCGTCGCGCGCGCACGTGCGCGGCGAACGCGTTCGTCGACTGCTTGTTCTCTGGAGCTCTGTCTTTTGACCACGCCACACTTCCCGCCGTCCGCCGCTGCGAACGGGTGCCCCGTTCGACACAGCTCGCCGATCGACACCGACGGTCCTCGCTATTCGCTGTATTCGGAGGAATACGCGCAGGACCCGCACAAGGCCTACCGCGAAATGCGCCGCATGTACGGTCCGCTCGTTCCGGTCGAGTTATCGCCGAATGTGCCCGCCACTTTGGTGATCGGCTACCACACCGCGCTGCGCATCCTCAACGATCCCGATCACTTCCCGGCGGATCCCCGCACCTGGCAGAAGGACATTCCAGGTGAGTGCCCGGTCTTGCCGATGCTGGAATGGCGGCCGAACGCGCTGCGCAGCGCGGGCCTGGAACATCTGCGCTATCGCCGGGCCAACGTCGCCGCCGTCGCCGGGATCGATCTGCACGCGCTGCACGGAACCATCGAGCAGATCGCCATTCCGCTGATCAACGCGTTCTGCGAGGACGGCGCGGCGGACATGATCAGCCAGTACGCGTTTCCACTCAGCTTTGCGGTGCTCAACGCGATGATCGGCTGCCCGCCGGACATCGGACAGCAGGTCGCGACCGGTATGGCCGCCATCTTCGAGGGCGTCAACGCCGACAAGGGCAACGCGATGCTCACCGACGCGCTGTTCGAACTGGTGCAGTTGAAGCGGAAGGAACCGGGCGACGACATCTCCTCCAGGTTGCTGCGGCACTCCGCGGGCCTGGACGACGTGGAGATGATCCACCAGTTGGCGACGCTCTACGGCGCGGGCATCGAACCACAGCAGAACCTCATCGTCAACACGCTGCTGCTGATGCTCACCGACGAACGCTTCGCGGGAGACTTTCTCGGCGGCAGCCTCTCGACGCGCGATGCCCTGGACGAGGTGTTGTTCAACGACCCCCCGATGGCCAACTACTGCGTCAGCTACCCGAAGCAGCCGATCCTCATCGACGGCGTCTGGCTGCCCGCGCACCAGCCGGTCCTGATCAGTATGGCGGGCTGCAACAACGATCCCGCGATCGGCGTCGGTCAACGTATCGACAGCCGTGCGCACCTGGCGTGGAGCGTGGGGCCGCACGCGTGCCCCGCACGGTCGGCCGCGTATCTGCTGGCCCAGGACGCCATCGATCAGATCCTCGACGCACTGCCCGAATTGAAGCTGGCGGTCGAGCCCGGCCAATTGAGCTGGCGGCCCGGTCCATTCCATCGCGCCCTGGTGTCCCTACCCGTCGTGTTTCCCAAATCCCCTCCATTGACTGTTTTCTGAGGAGTCCCGATGGACACACAACCCCTAGTCCTCGACCCGGCCGGCGCCGACATCCAGGGCGAGTCCGCACGAATCCGGGAGCGCGGGCCGGTGGCCCTCGTCGAATTGCCGGGCGGCGTGCGGGCATGGTCGGTCACCGACACCGCGGTGCTCAAGCAGTTGCTGGCCGACCCGAGGGTGTCGAAAGACGCCAGGCAGCACTGGCCCGCGTTCATCAACGGGGAGATACCCCAGGATTGGCCGCTGTTCCTGTGGGTCGCCGTGAACAACATGTTCACCGCGTACGGCGCCGATCACCGCAGGCTGCGCAAGCTGGTCGCCCCCGCGTTCACCCACCGCCGTACCCAGGCGATGCGCCCGTTGATCGAGCAGATCACCGCGGACCTGTTGGCCGAGCTCGCCGCGATCCCGGCGGGCGAGGCGGTCGACCTCAGGGAGCGTTTCGCCTACCCGCTGCCGATCCAGGTCATCAGCGCGCTGATGGGCGTACCGGAATCCCTGAACGCCGGTTTGCGCACCTGCGTCGACGGGATCTTCGACACTTCGCTCGGACCCGAGGCGTCACAGGCGAATTACCTGGAGATGTACCGGATCCTCGGTGAACTCGTCGCCTACCGGCGCGAGACGCCCGGTGATGACATGACCAGCCTGCTGATCGCGCATCGCGACGAGGAGGACGGCTCGCAGCTGACCGATCAGGAGCTGATCGACACGTTGCTGCTCGTCATCAGCGCCGGGCACGAGACCACGGTGAACCTGCTCGATCAAGCCGTTTTCGCGCTGCTGACCCATCAAGAGCAGTGGGCGGAGGTGACCGAGGGGCGTGCGGCTTGGAGCGATCTGATCGAAGAGGCGCTGCGCTACGAGGCGCCGGTGGCGCACCTGCCGCTGCGCTTCGCCGTCGACGACATCGAGATCGGCGGCCGGCGCATCGCCAAGGGCGACCCGATTCTCGCCTCCTACGCCGGGGCCAACCGCGATCCGAAATTGCACGGCGCCACCGCCGACGAGTTCGACGTGCGGCGACCGACCAAGGAGCATCTGGCTTTCGGCTACGGGGCGCATCACTGCTTGGGCGCGCCGCTGGCCCGGCTGGAAGCCGAGATCGCCCTGCCTGCCCTCTTCCAGCGCTTCCCGAAGCTGCGTCTGGCGGCGAGCCCCGCCGAACTCGGCGCAGTGTCCAGCTTCATCTCCAACGGACATGCCAGGCTTCCCGTGTACCTGGCACCGGTGGACTAGGAGCAGGAACGCGCCCCCGGTCGCGGGCGGGGGCGCGTGCACCGGGGGCGCGTGATCGACGCCGCTGTGTGGACGTGAACGCAGGTGGCTCGCAATGTGGCGATCGCCACTCTGCATTTTCAGTGTCGGCGCGGAAGCCGTTGTGGTGGACTATCATCCACGGGATGTAGATCGGAAAGCTGGTCTACGCAGCCGTCGCACGGGCGACCCACCCTTGTCGGCGTCGGCGTCTCAGACGAATCTGCCGCCGCGGTCGAAGGTTTGCGCCGCTCGGCCCGGCATGTTTGCGCGACGATCGCGCGGGCATCCGGAGAACGTCGCATCACGCTGGGAGGACCGATGGCTACCGAAGACCGGACCGCAGTGTTCGACGCGGTGGTCGCGGCGGCGGACTACCCCGTGCTGCTGGTCACAGTGCAGGCCGAAGGCCGGCGCGCGGGCTGCCTGGTCGGTTTCGCGACGCAGGTCAGCATCGAGCCGCGCCGGTTCCTGATCGGCCTGTCCAAGAAGAACCACACCTATCGGGTCGCCCAGCGGGCCGACCGGCTCGCGGTGCATTTGCTGGGCAGCGAACAGCGCTCGCTTGCCCGGCTTTTCGGCGGTGAGACCGGCGACGACATCGACAAGTTCATGCATTGCGGCTGGCACTCCGGCCCCGGCGGCATTCCCGTGCTCAGCACGGTGCCCTGCTGGTTCAGCGCCCACATCCGCGAGCGGTACGACTTCGGCGATCACGTCGGAGTGCTACTGGAACCCGAGGACGGCGCCGTGCTGCGCCACGCGGCGGAGACATTGCATTATCACTCGGTCGCGGATCTGGTTGCCGGGCATACTGTCTGAGGTGGTCACGTCGCGATCCGGCTGTCAGCGCGGCGTGTTCGCAAGGCCGAAGCGTTCGGCGAAGGTGGACAGCTCGTCGCGCGCGATTGCCGGGTCGCCCGTACTCGCGCTCACCACTACGCGCGTAACGCCCTGCTCGGCGAGGCCTTCGACTCGTTCGGCCGGCATGTCGATCGATCCCCAGCGCGTGTACTCGAACGCGTGAGCGCCGCGCCCCTCCGCGTCGGCCGCCGCGCGGACCTCCTGGAGCTGGCGGGCGCGTTCGGCCGGTCCGAGCATGCCGCCCGGGAAGTATCCGTCGCCGCGCGCTCCGGCGCGGCGGGCGGCTGCCCGGCTCGATCCACCGACATGGATCGGCAAGGGCTCGCCCCCAGCGGGCTTCGGGTAACTGCACAGGTTCTCGAATCGGAAGAACTCACCGTCGAAGCTAACGCCGTTCGCGTCGCCGGACCACAGCAGTCGCAGCACGTCGATGGCCTCGTCGGCGCGACGGCCGCGGGTGGCGAAATCCACGCCCATCGCTCGCGCCTCACCGGGCAGGCTGCCCAGTCCCACCGTGAGCAGGCGCATCCGGCCCTTGGACAGCACATCGATCGTCGCCAGGCGTTTGGCGAGCACCACCGGATGGTGATAGGGCAGCAGCAGCACCGCGGTGCCGAGCAGGATCCGGTCCGTCGCCGCGGCCACGAAACTCAGCGCGTCGAGCGGATCGGCGAACGGCACCGACGGCGTGATCTCCATCGGCCCGACGGTCGCGCCCGGATACAGGGCGATGTGCTCGGGCAGGTAAATGGCCTCGAATCCGCAGCGCTCGGCGTGCTGTGCGTAGCCGATCAGCCGGTCGGGGTCGACGCCGAAGATCGGCGTGCTGTAGCTGACCGCGAACTTCACCGCTGCTCCCGCACCCGGTCGAACTCGCACGCCGCGGCCAGGCGGCCGCGCAACTGTCTGCGCACGTCCTCCAGGCGGTCCAGGTAGGAATCGACCTCGGCCAGCTTGCGCCGCAAGGTGGACACCGAATCCGGGCAGACGTCCGCGGAGCCGTGACCTGCCCGCAGGCAGGCCACGAAGGGACGGACGTCGTCGAGGTCGAAGCCGGCGCCGAGCAGTTCGCGGATCTTCCCCACGATGAGCAACTCGGTGTCGTCGTAGAACCGGTACCCATTGGCCGCGCGGCGTGGCCGCACCAAACCGTGCTCTTCGTAGTAGCGCAGGGCGCGCGTGCTCGTGCCGGCCCGCCGCGCCAATTCGCCGATGCGCATCCGTCCTCCTTCGCCCAGGTCACCGCAAACGCTAAACCTTCTCGTCGACGTCAAGGCAAGCGTCTGCCTATTCTCGGGTGAGCCGTCCGGCGGTCGTGCCCGCCGATTTCCTCCCGACCAGAGAGCGATTCGTGACGAGTGCCCATTTCTTCCTTCCGATCCGAGACGACGAACGGGAACTGCTCGATCGGGTCTCGGACCTGGCGATCGGATTCGCCGCCGAGGCAGCGGATTACGACGAGCGCGCCGAGATCGCCGTCGCGCATCTCGACGCGTTGCACACGGCGGGAGTGAATCAGGCGGTCCTACCCGAATCGGCAGGCGGCGCGGGGTTGAGCTACTCGGGGCTCGGGCGCCTGATCCGGATTCTCGCCAAGGCCGATCCGTCCACCGCGACGATCTGGACGATGCACGCGGGGGCCGGTGTCGCCCTGGCCGAATTCACCCGGGAGACATTGGGTTCGTTCTTCGCCGAGGAGTTCCGTGCGGGCAAGCGCTTCGCGAACGCGCTGTCCGAACCCGCCAGCGGCAACCGTTTCCTCCAACCACAGCAGGTCGCCATGCCGACCGAGGGCGGATGGTCGCTCAGCGGGGCGAAGCGGTTCGTGTCGGGAAGCGAGATCGCCGATTATCTGCTGGTCAACGCGCTCGTGGCGGGGGAGCCCGCCTTCTTCGGCGTGGTCCCCGACGAGACGGTGTCGGTCATCCCGATCTGGGACACTCTCGGCTTGCGCGCTACCCGCAGTCAGCTGCTGGCGTTCGACAACACCCTGTTGCGCGCCGATTACCGAGGGCGGGGTCCTCGGCCCGAAGATTTCGCGGTGATCCCCGCCGGTCTGCCCGCGATCTCGCTGGGTATCGCCGATGCGGCGCTGGACGCGCTGGTCGAGCACGCTCGGGCCAGGGAGATACTGGGTAAGCCCTTGGCGCACCAGCAGTGGGTGCAATACGACGTCGCGGACGTCCAGACCCGGCTCGCGGCGGCGCACACGCTCTATGAACAGGCGTTGTGGCAGGCCGACAACGGGATCGCGTCGTTCTTCGACAACCTCGCCCGGGCGAAATACCTGGCGAACAAGGTCGCGGTCGAGGTGGCGCAACTGGGCGTCCGGGTCGGCGGCGCCTCCGGGTATCTCAAGCGGTCCCCGATCCAGCGCCACTTGCGCGATGCCCAGGCGGGCCAGCTCATGGCGTATTCGACCGAGGTGATCGCCGGTGTGATCGGCAGGGAAGTCCTGGGCGTGCCGGACGGGGCGTGAATCGCAGGAGTCGATCGAAGACCGCAGCCGCCGAGAATCCGGACATATCACGCGAACAGGTCGTGACTCGTTTACTCCTTGCGGCTACACTCCGCGCCTTGTGAGTACTGCCGCGGCAACCGGGCCCCGAAAAGAACGTTACGTCTGGGGCGCGGCCACCGTCGTCGGTGTGATCGCCGGGTATGTGTCGGTGCTGCTGGCCGACGCCAGGCATTACTACACCGACGACACCGAGGCGCAGTACGCCCCCATGTGGGTGATGCTCGGCGAGTTGCTGCGCGACGGCCGCTTTCCCGCGCTCGTCCCGCACGAGTGGATGGCGGGCAACTACACCCTGGAAGAGGCGGCGCTGTTCAATCCGCCGCAGCTGCTGGTCTATCTCCTCGCGCCCTCGATGGACGACCTCGCCGCCTACGCGACCGCGGTGAAGCTGGTCTTCTCGATCATCGCCGCGCTCGGCGTGTTCCGCATCTGCCTCGCCTACGGCGCTCGCCCCCGGTGGGCCGCTGTCGCGGGCGTCGCGTTCCCGCTGAGCGGCTGGTTCCTGTTCTTCGACCAGGCCAGCTGGTTCACCCCGCACGTGGCGACCGCCTGGATGGTGCACGCCTGGGCGTCGGCGGTGCAGTATGCCCGCGGCCGGAGTGGACCGCTGCCGGTATTCGTCTTCCTGTACCTGACGCTCACGGTTCAATACGCGTTCACCGCGGTGCAATCGGCGCTGATCATCGCCGCGGTCGCGGCCGGTGAGGTGGTGTATCAACGCCGTTGGGCGCCGACGGTCCGGCTCTGCCTCGCGGCGGGGTGCGCGGCGCTCACCGCGGCGATCGCGAATCTGTCCGGCATCCTGTCCTCGCAGGTGACCTGGCGCGGCAGCGTGCAGATCCACAACGACCCGTTTCTGACGGTGCCGTGGTCGGAGTCGCTGAACGCGAGCCTGCCGAGCACCACGCCCGCGTTCACCGCCTGGTGGGGGCACGTACAGCCGCTGCCCATGGTCTACATCGCGTGGTTCCTCATCCCGGCGCTGGCGTTCATCGGCTGGCGTGCGGCGCGCTCCGCCGCCAGGGACCTCAGCGGACCGGTCTTCTTGGCGGTCGCGGTGCTGATGTGGACGGCGGGCCCCGGCGCCATCGGTCCGCTGCGCTGGCCGGCCCGCGTGCTGCCGATGCTCGCCATCGTGTTACTCGTGCTGGTCTGCGTCTTGCTGAGCCGCCACGGCACCTTCGCCGCCTCGCGCCGACGCGCCACAGCCGCCGCCGTACTGATCGGCCTGTTGTTCGTGCGGTCGGTCTCGGCCGCTCCGGAACTGGTGCTGCGGCATGTGGCGGGGGCGCTCGCGGTGGGCGCGCTGGGCGCGGCCGCCCTGTGGGTGGTGCGCCATCGCGGCGCGGCTGCGGCGTGCGCACTGGCCGTCCTCGCCATGTTCCCCATCGCCTACGCGCAGGTGGCCGGTGCGCCGAGCACGCCGATGTCCTACAACTTCCCGGAACGGCGCTCGGCGATGCGCGCCGCGTTCCCCGACTTCGACGGCCTCACCTTGCAACTGGCCGACCGCGCCGCCGTCCACCCGCGAGACCGGAACCTGGCCGGCGCCTACGGTTCGCTGGCCATCGGCAACTACGCGAAGGCGCTCGGCCTCGACTACGTCAACGCCTATACGCCGATCGGGCACGCCGCCTTCGCCGGCATGCTGTGCATGGCCTGGGACGGCAGCACCTGCCCGGACGCGTTCCGCCGCGCCTTCGCGACCGAAACCGTCACGGGGGCGAGCATCGTCGACTTGATGAAGGTCGACCGGGTGGTCCTGCATCGCACGCAATACCCGGACGCCCGCGACCGTCCCGCGCCCCCGGGCTGGCGGTGGGCGGACTACCCGGGCCACGAGCGCCACATCTGGGTGCTGGAGCGCGCCGCCGGGCCCGTGTCCACCCGCAACGGGCCGATCGCCCACACCGCGGGGGTGGCCGCCGAGACGAAGAACGCGCTCGACGACATCACCATCCGTTCCGTGGTCAGCTCCGCCAGCGGCGGGCGCGTCGTGTTCTCCCGGCTCGCCTGGCCGGGCCACCGCGTCACCCTGAACGGGCGCGAGCTGGCGGCGGGCACGATCGGCGGCGTGTTCCTCGCGGTCGACATCCCGGCGGGCACCTCGGGCGCGGAATTGATCGTGGACTGGAGTCCGCCCGGCAGCCGGATCGGGATCGCGACCACCGCGGCCGGGCTCGTCGGACTCGGCCTTTTGCAGTGGGCGTACCACCGGACGCGTCGCCGCATGACCGAGGAACCGTCCGAGGCTGCGCAGACCCCCGTGGCCGCACCTGAACTGGTGACCGTGGACGCCTGAGCGCCTGCGCGTCTAGCGCGTGTTCGGCTCCGGTGCGCGGTGGCTCTCGACCAGGAACGCCGTCATCGCCTCGGCGACCGCCGCGGGCTGGTCGAGCATGGAAAGGACGTAGGCGTCGTCGATTTCGACCAGCTTCGCCTTCGGGATGAGTTCGGCGAGCCTGCGTCCGTGCTCGCGGGGCATCACCTTGCCCGCCGACGACCACAGGATCAGCGCGTCCCCCTGGAAGTCGCGCAGCGCTCCGGTATTCGCGATCAACTCCGGTTTGCGGAAGCCCGACTTGGTATAGGCCAGCAGGTCCCGCCGGATCCGGGCGTCCCGCAACCCCGGCTCGGTCCAGCCGCGCACCAGCGCGTCGGGCAGCGGGCGCCGCGCCATCCAGCCGAACAGCAGCGGCGAGCGGCGCAGCCACGGCACACGCAATTGCCGTAGCGCCAGCGAGATCCCACCGGGGAGATAGGTGGCGACGGTGGCCATTTTGCCCGGCAAACCGGGTGGGAAATTGTCGAACGCCTCGCACGGCAGCACGATCAGCCTGCCGACGCGTCGGTCGAGCCCGTAGGCGGTGAGGAACAGCGCTCCGCCCCAATCGCTGTGCACGAGCGTCACCTCGCGCAGGTCCAAGGCTTCGAGGAAATCGGCGACCAGCCGATTCAAGCCGCGCAGGCTCAGGTCGACATCGGGGCGCAGCGGGAGAGGATGGGCGCCGAGCGGCAGGTCCGGCAGCACATAGCGGAAGCCGCTGGGAAGGGCGTCGAGTACGTCGTCCCACAGCGTGTGGTTCATCAGCAGGCCGTGTAGCAGGACGACCGGAGGTCCGTCACCGCGCTCGACATAGTGCACCCGGCCCGCGGGGAGTTCGACGACAGGCATGTCCGCCTCCATTCGAGCGATCGCTCTAGAGTATTTGCTCTAGTCTGGAATGGTGACCGAGAAGATGTCAACCAGCACCCGGGAACGCCTCGTGACCGTGACGGCCGAGCTGATGCGCACCCAGGGCTACGCGGGAACCAGCGTCAAACAGATCACTGTCGCCGCCGAGGCCCCGATGGGCTCCCTCTATCACCACTTCCCGGGCGGCAAACCCCAGATCGCCGCCGCCGCGCTGCGCGTGTCCGGAGCCGCGTACATCCAGTTGCTGCCCCTGCTGCTCGATCCCCATGACGACCTGCGCGAAGCGGTGCCCGCCGCCTTCGCGGCCGCCGCCGAGCAGATCGAGCAGACCGGCTGGATCAACATGTGCCCGGTCGGCACCGTCGCGGGGGAGGTCGCCGACAGCGAACCCGCGCTGCGCGAAGTCGCGGCCGAGGTCATCGCCGCGTGGATCGAGGAGGGCGCCGACTATTTCGTCCGGCGTGGCCTGCCGGTCACGGATGCGCGCGACCTCATCCTCGCCGTCCTCACCGCCCTCGAGGGCGCTTTCGTCCTCAGCCGCACCCTGCGCTCCACCGAACCCTTGCACGCGGCGGGCCGGTCGTTGCGCGCCCGCATCGAGCAGGTGCTGACCACGGTCCGCGCATAGCGGTTCACTCCTCGAGCGAACGTCCGGTCGTTTCGAGCGCTTCGCGCAGCAGGCGAACGGCTTTCGGGCCGACGCCGTGCAGCGCCAGCAGTTGCGTCTGCGTAGACGCGGCGACCTGCGCGAGCGTGGTGATCCCGGCGGCGACCAGCGCTTGGCGGGCCGGTCTGCCGATGGCCATGGGCAAGTCGCTCACGACGGCGTCCACGTCGTCCCCGGCGGACACCTGTGCCGCGAGCCGTTTCGGCGCTCGCGCGAGCCAGGCGCGCCGCACCCAGTGGTTGAGCTGCTGGCCGTTGATATCCGACAGCGAGATGCGGACGCCGATCGGCACGGCGCCACGGGTCAGCCGCTCGGCGGTCGGGTGCGCCGACAGGACTTCGTCGGCGTCCGGTCCGGACAGATGAAGCTGGGCTCGCCCGTCCTCGCCTACCGCCGCGAACTGTTTGTCGCGCACGGCGAACGCGACCACACCGGATCGGGTGCTCTGTTCGACGGTCTCGGGCAGCGCCAGCGCGGCCTTGCGTAGTTGGGCGCGGGTCGTCATGCGCCCAACTGTGGCACAGCGTTACGTGCGAGTCAGCGGGATCTCCAGGTGAACGGTCTGGAACCCGGGACCGGGCCCGCGGGCGTCGTGGATGATCTCGCCGAAAGTGAGCCAGAAGTCCAAGGCTCCGGGAGTCCTGGCGTCGGTGTGCAGATACAGACGCTCGAATTCCGGTGTTGCGGAGACGTAGTCGATCGCCGCGCCGACCAATTGTGTGGCCAGACCACGCCGGTGGTGCTCAGGGCGAACGTAGACCCGGAACAGCTGCGCGGTGCTCTGGTCGGGGAATTGTTCGGCCAGCCACTGGGGGTGTGGTGGATGACGCGGACCCTGGGCGCGGATCGCGGTGGTGGCGACGACGCGGCCTTCGTGCTCGGCGACCCAGAGCCGGTTGAGCGGGTGGCGCAGATACGCCGTTTCCGGGTCGATCACATCGTGATGGTGCTCGGGCAGATAACCGATGCCGAACACCTCGTAGAAGGTGTCGAGCATGACGCTGCGGGCGCCGGGAATATCCTCGGGGCAGGCCACGCGCAGTCGGTAACCGGTGGCCGCGGGCGCGCTCACCGTTGCGCTCCGATTTCACGATCCAGTACTTCCAGGCCCTCGACGGCGACCGGTCCCGGGCCGGTGTAGCCGAACGGGACGGCGACGATCCGGTTGGCGCGGATCGCGCGCAGCTCCGCCAGTTCGGGGCGGCCGCGCAGCGCCTCGCGCGCCGATTCCGGGGTCTGGGCGCCTTGGGTGAGCAGGATGATCACCTCGGGATCGCGCTGGATCAGCGTTTCGGTGTTGACTTCGACGTTGCGTTCGGCGAGGTCGCCGAACACGTTGTCGAGGCGGAGGATTCCCATCTGGGTGGCGACGGTGCTCGTGCTGCCGTAGGCGCTCAGCTCGGCGCCGTCGCGCGAGATGATCAGCGCCGCGGCGGGCCGGGTCACCTGATCGGCGCGGTGGCGGTCGGCGATCGCGGCCACTCGCTGCCGCAGAGCGGCGACCTCGGCGTTCGCCGCCGCGGACGTGCCGAACAACCGGCCGTACAACTCGATGTCGGCGAAGATGTCGTCGAAGCTTCCCGCGGCATCGCGGCAGTAGCCGCGGCTCACCAGCAGCGGGATGTTCACCCGTGCCAGATCATCGGGCGTGACCGCGGCGCCCTCGAAACTCACCACCAGATCGGGCGTGCGGTTGATGATCTCCTCGCGCGCGAGTTCGCCGGTGGGAGCGGTGACTTCGACGTCCTTCAGCGCGTCGGCGTACCGGCCGGGAAACGGCGCGGTTTCGAAGGTGCGGGTGACGATGCGGTCGGCGGCGCCCGCGGCCGCGATGAGTGGTGCCGCGACGGAGCCGACCGTCACCACGCGCCGGGGCGCGGCGGTGAAGGCCACGTCGCGGCCACAGCTCGAGATCGTCATCGGAAAGCCCTCCGACGCTTGGACGGGGGCGGGAGCGGGGCTGCCGCAGCCGGTGAGCAGCGCCGCGGCGAGCAGCGCGACGGGTAACGGCGCGAGCCGGGCGGCCCGGGTGAGACCAATGGACACGATGATCGATGTTCCTTCCGTACGGGCTCGGTTTCAGGCGGGTGACTGCCGGAACCGGCGGATCAGCATCAGCAGCAGCGGCGCGCCGACGACGGCGGTGACGATGCCCAGCGGCAGCTCGCGGGGCGCGAAGACGACGCGGGCCGCGACGTCCGCGACGACCAGGAACAGGGCGCCCAGCACCGCCGAGAGCGGGATCAGCCTGCGATGCGTGCCGCCGCCGCAGAGGCGGGCGACATGCGGCACGATCAGGCCGACGAAGCCGATCGCGCCCGCGACCGCGACGACCGCGCCGATGGCGAGCGCGACGATGCCCAGCGCGAGCATCCGGAGCCGCACCGGCGATTGGCCCAGCGCGCGGGCGGTGTCGTCACCTGCGGCGAGCACGTCCAACCGCGTGGCCAGCAGCAGCAAGGAACCGACCGCGGCCACGGTGACCAGCGCCGTGGTGGTCACCGACGACCAGCCTGCCGAACTCAGCGAACCGAGCAGCCAGAACAGCACGGTCCGGGCGCCTTCCTGATTGTCGGAGGCGAAGATCAGGAAACTGGTGGCCGCGGAGAACAGGTAACCGATGGTGACCCCGCCCAGCAGCAGCCGCAGCGAGGTCATCTGCCCGTTGATCCTGGCGATGGCGAACAGCAGGACCGTCGCGGCCAGCGCACCGGCGAACGCGCTGGTCGCCAGCGCGCCCGCGGTGGCCGCGGTGACGCCGAACAGCAGTGACACCGCCGCGCCGGTCGACGCGCCGGAGGTGACGCCGAGGATGTGCGGGTCGGCGAGCACGTTGCGCACCATGGTTTGCAGCACCGCGCCCGCGACGGCCAGCGCCGCGCCGACCATCGCGCCGAGCAGCACGCGCGGCACGCGCACCAGCCAGACGATGGAATCCTGGGCCGGTGTCCAGTCCGCGACCACGGGCGTCCCGAAGGTGTGGTGGCCGACGATGCGCGCGACGGTGCCGGGCGGCACCCACACCGGGCCCAACCCGGTGGCCACGATCAGCGCCACTGCCAGCGTGGCGCCGAGCCCGCCGAGCCACAGCAGGGTCGTCGCGCGGTGTCGCGCGTATTCCAGATCGTCGGCGTCCTCGGTGTGCGACCGGGTCGTTGTCATCGGACGGCAGCCTTCCCGGTATCGAGCGCCTCGGCGGGCGATGCCACCTCGCGCGGGCCGAACAGCAGTTGAATCGCGCCGAACGCGGCCGACATGTGGACCGAGACGCCGTAGACGGGTTCGAGGATGCCGGGCGTGAGCACTTCCTCGACCGGCCCCGCGGCGGCCACCCGGCCTTGGTGCAGCAGCACCAAGCGGTCGCAGTAGCGGGCGGCAAGATTCAGGTCGTGCAGCACCACCAGCGTGGTCGTGGTCGTCAGATCGCGGATCAGACCGAGTAATTCGTGCTGGTAGCCGATGTCGAGATGATTCGTCGGTTCGTCGAGCAGCAGGTGGTCGGCCTGCTGCGCCAGCGCGCGTGCGATGAGGACCCGTTGGCGCTCCCCGCCGGAAAGCGCGGTGTAGGGGCGATCGGCCAGGTGACGGGCGCCGACGCGAGCAAGCGCCGTAGCGGCGGCGATCCGGTCGGCACGCGAGTAACCCTGCAGCGCACCGGCCCACGGAGCGCGGCCGAGCAGCACGGTCTCGGCGACGGTGATGGGCGTCTCGGCGGGCGACTCCTGGGCTACCACGGCCAGGCGCGCCGCCAGCTCGCGCCCGCGCAGCGCCTCGACGGGAGTGCCGTTGATGGCCACCACACCCGACCGCGGCCGCAGCGCACGGTAGAGCAGGCGCAACAGTGTGGATTTGCCCGACCCGTTGGGACCGATCAAGCCGACGGTCGTGCCGGGCTCGGCGACCAGCCCGACGCCGTCGAGCACGATCCGACCGTCATAGGAGAAGGCTACGTCGTCCACCGTGATCATCGGCTCACCACGTCCGCGGCGCGTCGCGACGGCACGGTCCAGGCCGGCGCGACGGTGTCGTCGAGGCCGAGCGCCGCGATCGCGGCACGGGCCACCGCGCTGACCGCTGCCTGCTCGTCGGCGTTCAGCGCGGCCGGGAACATGAGCCTGCCTCGTTTAACGCGGGCACTCCGGTGAGCCGCTTGTCGGTCACGCCGACCACGGTGGCGTGGCCGCGCACGGTGACCGTCTCGTATGTCCTCCGTCGCGTATTCCGGCCGGAAGCAGCGTGCTCATCGAGCCGGCCCAGGTCTCCACCCTCAGCAGATGTCCCACAAACCCTCCAAGTGTCGAGCAGCAAATAATGATAACCATTGCCACTAAGTGCGCAAGGGCGGTCGCTGGTCGAGAAGGGTGAAAGGTCTGTGCTGCAACAACTGCCGTGAAGAAGTTGTTGATAACGACAATCATTATCAATAATGGTCGAGTTGGGCACTTCAGCCCGACCGATTTCACGATGAGGAAACCCCCATGTTGCTGAGGACACTTGCCGCGCCCGCGCTCGCCGCCCTGACCGCCGCGACGGCCACCGCGCACGCCGACCCGGGTGACGACCGGTCCATCTCCTTCACCGCGCACGCCACCGACACGGCCTCGATCATCGAAATCGACTCGGGCGCATTGGTTGTCGAGGATGCGACGCTGAAAGTCAAGTCCCGACACGGCGTCACCGTCGCGGGCACGCCGCTGACGTTCACCCTCGACGAGTTCGAGTTCCCGATCATCGCCGAGATCTCCGGCCGCACCGCGACACTCACGCCGGACCTGTCGCTGGACCGTGCGGTCTACGAGCCGGTCGCGCTGCCGTTCGAGGACAAGGCGCCGTGGAAGACCGAGTACGACCGTGAGCAGGCCGCTTGGTCCCGTATGACCAGCACCATCAGCATGGGCGCCACCATCGGCACTCTGGTCGGCGGCATCGGCGGCGCGGCCGTCGGTTGTGTCCTCGGCGGCATCGCGGGCGCGACCATCGCCGCGGGCACCATCGCCGGTTTGTTCGGTCCGTTCATCCCGGCCGCGGCTGTGGGCTGCCTCGTCGGCGTCGCCGCGGTCGGCGCGCTGGGTACCGTCGCGGGCCAGATCCTGGTCACCGCACCGGTGGCCATCGGCGCGGCGATCCAGTACTTCACCACGATCAACGCGCCCTACCCGGCGAAGTAACCCGTTCACCGCCATTCGCTCGGCAACGGAGGATGCCGCCCGGTCGGAAGGGGCGGATGTGCCGGAGAACGGGGTCGGGTTGCCCGATTCCCCAGTGTCTCAGCGGTAGTCGGGTCCGTGACGTCTCACCACGTCCGGGCCCGACGCTTCCTCTCCGAGCGCGTGGTCCATTCGAACCGTCGCCATCCGCGCATAGGGGAAAACAGCCTCGGTGGGCCGATCCGCGGCTTCGGCGGCGAGCGGAATTCCGGACGCCGACCGGACCTCAGCCGACGCCCAGCTCTCGACCACCGACCCCGGAGGTGAACTCGCGCCATCGCCAGGGGCCACCCGCGTCGCGAGCCAGGGGCGGAGTGTCCTCTCCTGCGCCCGCGCGCAACCCGGCGAGCAACTGCCGGAGGGTGTCGACGGCCGTGAACCGCGGCGTCCAACCCAGCTCTGCCCGCGCGCGGCCGGTATCCAGCAGCGGCAGCCGCATCACCGCGTCGAACAGGTCCGGCGCCGCGGGCAGCGCCCTGGCGTGCCATCCCACCGCCAGCGCCGCGCGCACCAGCGCGGGCGGCACGGTCACCACACGCGCATCGAACAACTCGGCCAACCGGTCGCGGTCGATCACCGGTTCCGCGGCTAGGTTGAACGGTCCACGGGCGTCGGTGGTGATCGCGAGCGTGTAGGCGCGGCCGGCATCGTCACTGTGTACCGCCTGGAATCGCAGCCCCCGCGGAATCGGCAGGACCGGCGGCAGTCCGGGCCGGATCAGGCGATTCGGCAGCAGCGGACCAGCGAACAGGCGCCGTTGCTGGCTGGCGGTCTCCCGTCGGAAGATGAATCCCGGGCGCATGCGAACCACCCGGCGGTCCGGGTTCTCGGCCTCGAACCGATCCAGAAGTCTTTCGACGTAAGCCTTCTCACGCGTGTACGCGGCCGGTGGCCATCCGTCGGTCGGCCAACTCTCCGGCACCGGCTCGTCGTCGTGACACGGGGAGTAGGCGCCGACGGACGAGGCGTAGATCAGAGCGGGGACCTGTGCCGCGGCCACGGCGCGCAGCACGCGTTCGGTGCCGCCGACATTCGCGCGCCACGTGACCAAGGGCTGATGAGTGGGCTGGAACAACCAGGCCAGATGCACCACGACGTCGGCCCCGTGGAAGTGGGATTCCAGGTCGTCGGTCCGCACGTCCGCGCGGACCCATTCGACGCCGTCGCGCAGCTTGCCCGGCACGCGCCGCGCGATCCCGACGATCGAGCTGACCGCTGCCTCGCCCGACAGCGTCTCCAGCACGCTGGTCCCGACGTTTCCGGTGGCACCGACCACAACGACGCGCATGTCTGCTCCTTGGCTCGGCGGCGAGATTCGTGAGCGAGGTACCCAGCATCCCGGCGGCGAATCATCCGAGCGGCGGGTCGGCGGGGAACGGCAAACAGCGTGCCCGGTCCGCGAACTGGCAGGACATGGCGCGTTGCGCAGCGGACCGGCGTAACGACGTGGAGAAACACGCGGGGAGGGTGGCCCTATGGGCTGCACCCTCCGCCGTCGGTGGTTGTCTATCGTCAGATATCGGATTTGGCCAGACGCTGGGCCAGAAGCTCTTTACCCAGCCGACCGCCTTTGCGGCTGTCGGCTTGCGCCTTGCGGAAGAACTCCACCAGTTCGGTGTCTCCGTCCCGCTCCGCGTCCCGGATGAACGTGTCCAGACGCAACGCGTTCTCCAGCGACGCCTCGACGAACCAGATCAGGTTGTAATCCTTGTCCCTGGTGCCGGTGACGGTGCCGGTTTCCTGCTGCTCGGCCATTTTCACTCCTCTCGCTTCTCGATCCTCGACGGCGCGTGGGGCTCAATCCCGTCCGAGCGCGTGCGCCAGTTCCTTCTTCGTCATCTTCGAGCGGCCTTCGACATTGCGCTTCTTGGCCTCGTTGTACAGCTGATCCCGCGTCGGACCCTGTGCACCGCTGTGCGAACGCTGCCCTCCGCGTTGCTGCGGAGACTTGTCGTCGGTCGAGGTCTTGCTCGCGGTCTTGGACTGCCCGGACTGGGCACGATTCTTGTTGACCGTGCGAGCGGCCATCTCCTTCGCGCGACCGGTGCTCGCGCCCCGGTCTTTCGCCGAATCCTTGATGTGCTCGTATTGACGTTCCTGCTTGTCCGTCCAAGCCTTCGGCATGTCATCACCTCCTGTAATCACGGCTTACCCCGCAGATCTCGACGCAATCCGGCCCTGACGGCTTCCGGCGGTCCGGAGCGCACCACCTGCGCGGTCGCAGCGGGGCTCGCATCGTCAACAGTTGGAAGGGGCGGGCTCTCCACGAACACGGCCTCCGAGCCACGCCGCCACCGCGGGGGCGCCCACGGCGGCCGCGGACAGGTGATCGAAGGCGGGCACGTGCAGCATCTGGAATGGCACCCCGGCCGCGCACCAGCGGCGGGCGGTGTTGTCGATGGCATGAAGCGGAATCAGGTGGTCGGTCGGCGAATGCCATTCGAATATCGGCGTTTGGGGAGCACCGTTGTAGAGCTCCACGCTGTTCTCCTCCGCCACCGACCAAGCGCCGGGCTGTTCGAAAATCGCGGTGTTCTCGACGAACTCGCGTGCGCTGCCGCCTGCGCCGATGGCGAGGATTTCGTTGGTGCAGCTGTTGGCCATGGCGTCACGCAGCGCGCGGCCGCGCTCGTTGAGATTCGAGCTCATCGGCACCCGGTCCGGGTACTCCCGCTCCAGGCCGATCGCCGCCGCCATGGCCAAGCCGAAGGCCGGGTGCGGGTTGAGGCCGAGCCCCTCCGCCATCGCCACCAGGTTCAGCGGGGCGGCGCCGATGGCCGCGCCCGCCAGCTTCAGGTCCGGAGCGTAGGACGGTTGCAGCGCGGCCGCCCAGGCCGTCGCGAGACCGCCGCCGGAGTAGCCCGCCAGCGCCACCGGGCTCTGCTGAACGGCTAGTTCGGGCAGCTGTTTCGCCGCACGGATGCCGTCCAGGGTGATCTGGCCGCCCAAACGCCCGGCTCCGAGTGCGAAGTGCGGTCCGAGATGGTCCGGCAGCGCCAGACTCCAGCCCTGCTGCAGCAACACGTTCAACATCGGCGTCGCCATCGACAGATTGAAATCGTTCGCGTAGAGCAGGCGCGATACCGCGCAGTTGGTGCCGAGTGAATTGATGAAGTGCTGGTAGGAAAGCAGCGGCATGCCGGGTTGCTGGAAGGCGGGGGTGACGATCGTGGTGGTAGCCGCGATCGGCGCGCCCCGCGAATTGGTGGAACGGAACTCGACCAGCCTGACGGTGGCGCCGGGGAAGGAAGCCAGCGGCGGCAAGGGCCGCACGTCGAGCACGTCACCTGGTCGGTGCGCCCCCACATTGGCAGGGGCGGCGTAGAACGGGTCTGGATCGGGCAGCGGATACACCGGTTCCGCGGTTGCCGTCGTCGCCAGCAGCAGCGTGAGTGCCATACCGCCGAGCGCACCGAGGGCGCGGGCCGAACCGATGCGTCTCCTGCCCGGAACACGAAGAAATGGACGAGTCACGACCTTGACCTCCAGGGGTAGTTCGCCGCATTCGTCGATCAGCCGGCTGAAGTCTTCTGTCTGTCAGCAAATTACCAGCGAACTATCGAAGTGAGACCAGAATGGACCAGAAAGGCAAATAGAGCTGCTGTAGAACTTCGAGCCCTGCCGGTTTCAGCTGGGTATTATGGTGCGCAGCAATCTGATAGCCATTGCCAAGCGCGCGCGTGGGTTCCAGACCCTCAGCCGCGTCGACGGGCCGGTCGGCGAGGGTTCGATCCCCCGCGTGCGCGGCCGTCGGCCGCGAACGGGTCCGACGACGCCCGTTCGGTCCGTCGGCTCACACTGTTCGCGGTTGCGGCTCGGCCGGATCGCAGAACAGCGACGAGGTTCAGGACGAAGGAAGGAGCGGTATGTCCAAGACAGCAACTCAGAAGGTCCGCGAATCCGGCCCCGAGTCACCCGAGAAGGCACGTTCGGTGCCGGACACCGAAACCCGATCGCCGACCCGATCGGACACCGCGGCCGCCAGGCGCGCCGCAGTGCGTGTCCCGGTTCCCACGCTCGGCATGCGGATGGCGCGAGTCCCGCTTCCGCCCGGTCCGCGCACCGTGGCGACCGGTGTTTCCTCGGCGACCACGGCGGTGCGCAAAAGCGTGCCGGATCGGGAGTCGTTGCTCTACTTCGGCGGCCTCGGCGCGGCCGCGATCGGCGGGCTGGTGTCATGGCCGGTTGCCGGGGCGATCGGCCTCGGCGTCTGGGTGGCGGAGCACGCTCGTCGTGAGCCGGACACCGCGCGCAACGGGGCCGAAGCGTGACGAAGCCGCCGGGGTCCGGCTGACAAGGGACTAGCCGACGAGATAGGTGTAGTGGACGCCGTTGCTGATGCCGCCGGGGGCCGTGACCGTGACGGTGACGACGCCCAGCCCGGCGGGCACCGTGGCACGGACCAGCGTGTCGGACAGGACGGTGAGCGACGGCGAAGCCGTCGTGCCGAAACGTACCGCCGTCGCGCCGGTGAATCCCGTGCCGGTGAGGACGACGGTGGTGCCCCCGGCGGCAGGCCCCTGGTCGGGATGGATCGCCACGATCGCCGGTGCGGAGAGATAGGTGTAAGCGGCGCCGTTACTGGTGCCGCCCGGGCCGGTGACGGTGACAGCCACCGGTCCGGCGGGGCGAGCAGGGGTTACGGCCGCGATCCGGGTGTCGGAGATCACGGTGAAGGAGATCGCGGGAGTGGTTCCGAAGCGGACGGCGGTCGCCGTGGTGAAGCCCGCGCCGGTAAGGATGACGGTGTCTGCGCCCGCGGCCGGACCCGAAGGGGGGACGACCGAAGTGAGAGTGGGCGCGGTGACGTAGGTGTAGGTGTCGCCGTTGCTCGTGCCGCCCGCGGTGGCGACGGTGACCGCGACCGGTCCCGCCGTACCCGCAGGCACAACGGCGTTGAGCTGCGAACCCGAGACCACGGTGACGGAGACAGCGGCACTCGCGCCGAAGCGCACCCCCGTAGCGCCGGAGAGGCCGGTGCCGGTGAGGACGACGGTGTTGCCGCCGGTGGTGGGCCCCGAAGCCGGGACGACCGAAGTGAGAGTGGGCGCGGCGACGTAGGTGTAGGTGACGCCGTTGCTCGTGCCGCCTGCGGTGGCGATGGTGACCGCGACCGGTCCCGCGGCACCGGCTGGCGCCACAGCGGTGATCTGGGTGTCGGAGACCACGGTGTAGGACGATGCCGGGGTCGCGCCGAAACGGACGGCGGTCGCGCCGGTGAATCCGTTGCCGACGAGCGTGACGGTGTTGCCTCCCGTTGCCGACCCGGAGCCGGGGACGGCTGAGGCGACGACCGGCGCAGGGACGTAGGAGTAGGAGAAGCCGTTGCTCGTCCCGCCGGGCGCGGTGACGGTGACGGTGACGTTCCCGGTCGCCCCGGCAGGCGCCACGGCCCTGATTTCGGAATCCGAGACCACCACGAAGGAGACCGCGGCGGTCGCACCGAAGTCGACCGTGGTAGCACCGGTGAACCCCGTGCCGGTGAGGACGACGGTGTTGCCACCGGTGGTCGCACCCGAATCCGGCATCGCCGATGCGAGGGACGGCGCCGCGACGTAGGCATAGGGGACGGGGTTGCTCATGCCACCCGCCGTGGTGATGGCGACGCCTATCGTCCCGGCCCCGGGGGGAGCGGTGGCGCTGATCTCGCTGCCGGAGATGACCCTGAACGCCGCAGGCACGCCACCGAAACGCACCGCCGTGGTTGCCGTGAGGTCCGTGCCCGTGAGGGTGACGGTGTTGCCGCCGGTTGTGGGTCCGGCGGTGGGACGGATGGAGGTGAGGGTGGGTGCGGGGACATAGGTGTAGACGATGCCGTTGCTGGTGCCGCCGATGGCGGTGACGGTGACCGAGGTAGCGCCGGTGCCCGCGGGGGCGACGGCGGTGATCTCGGTATCCGACACGAGGGTGAACGAAGGGGCGGGTGTGGCGCCGAAGGTGACCGCGGTGGCGCCGGTGAGTCCGGTGCCGGTGAGGGTGACGGTGTCGCCGCCGGTCTCCGGTCCGGAATCCGGGACGATCGCGGCGAGTGCAGGTGGGGGCACGTAGGTGTAGACGACGCCGTTGCTGTCCCCTCCGGTGGTGGTGACCTCGACAGTCACCGATCCGATCCCCGCGGGGGCGACCGCTGTGATCCGAGAATCGGAGACCATGGTGAAAGACACCGCCGGTGTCCCGCCGAAGGTGACCGCGGTGGCGCCGGTGAGTCCGGTGCCGGTGAGGGTGACGGTGTCGCCGCCGGTCTCCGGTCCCGAGCCCGCGACCACCGAGGCGATCGTGGGTGCTGGGACGAAGACGTAGGCGAGTTGGTTGCTGGTGCCGCCGATGGCGGTGACGGTGACCGAGGTGGCACCGATGCCTGCCGGGACGACAGCGGTGATCTCGGTATCCGACACGAGGGTGAACGAAGGGGCGGGTGTCGCGCCGAAGGTGACCGCGGTGGCGCCGGTGAGTCCGGTGCCGGTGAGGGTGACGGTGTCGCCGCCGGTCTCCGGTCCGGAATCCGGGACGATCGCGGCGAGTGCAGGTGGGGGCACGTAGGCGTAGAGGACGTCGTTGCTGGTTCCGCCGGTGGCGGTGACGGTGAGCGCGGCGGTGCCGGCGCCCGCGGGCGCGACCGCGCTGATCTCGGTGCTCGACAGCACCGTGAACGAAGCGGCGGGTGTCGCGCCGAAGCGCACCGCGGTGACACCGGTGAATCCGATGCCGGTGAGGGTGACGGTGTCGCCGCCGGTCTGAGCTCCGGCATCCGGAACCACCGCGGCCAGGGCCGGTGCCGGCACATAGGTATAGACGAACGGATTACTCGTCCCGGCAGCGGTGGTGACGACGACGTTCACCGAACCGATCCCGGCAGGTACCCCCGCACTGATCTCGGTGTCGGAAACCACGCTGAAGAAGGTCGCCGGGCTGGGTCCGAAGGTGACCGCGGTGGCGCCGGTGAATCCGGTGCCGGCGAGTGTGACTGTATTGCCGCCGGTCTCCGGGCCGGAGGCGGGCGCCACCGCCGCGAGAACCGGCGCCGGGACGAACACATAGAGCAGACCGTTGCTGGTGCCGCCCACGGCGGCGACGGTAACCGCGGCGGCGCCGGTGCCCGCGGGCGCGACCGCGCTGATCTCGGAGTTCGACAGCACCGTGAACGAAGCGGCGGGTGTCGCGCCGAAGCGCACCGCGGTGACACCGGTGAATCCGGTGCCGGTGAGGGTGACGGCGTCGCCACCGGTCACCCGCCCCGAGCCGGGGACGACCGCGGCAAGGGTCGGTGCCGGGACAAAGGTGTAGAGGCCGTCGTTGCTGACACCTCCCGGGGTGGTGACGGTGACCGAGGTGGTGCCGGTGCCCGCAGGGGCGACGGCGGTGATCTGGGTACCGGAAACCACCGTGAACGAGGTCGCCGGGGTGAGACCGAAGGTGACCGCGGTGGCGCCGGTGAATCCGGTGCCGGTGAGGGTGACGGTGTTGCCGCCGGTCTCCGGGCCGGAATCGGGGACGATGGTGGTGAGAGTCGGCACCGGGACGTAGGCGTAGGCGACACTGTTGCTGACGCCACCCGTGGTCGTGACGTTGACCGCGGCGGTGCCTGCGCCCGCCGGGGGGACCGCCTTGATCTCGGTGGCCGACACGACGGTGAAGGAAACCGCGGCGTTCGCACCGAAACGCACCACAGTCGCACCGGTGAGACCGGCGCCGGTCAGAACGACGGTGTTGCCGCCGGTCGACGGTCCCGCGCCGGGGACCACCCCGGTGAGGCTCGGCGCAGGGACATAGACGTAGGAGACGCCGTCGCTGGCGCCACCCGGGGTGGTGACGGAGACATTCACCGTGCCCGTTCCAGCGGGCGCGACGGCGATGATCTGGGTGCTAGACAGCACGGTGAAGGAGATCGCGGCTGTCCCACCGAAATCGACCGCGGTGGCGGCGGTGAATCGAGTGCCGGTGAGGGTGACCGTATTGCCACCGGAGGTGGGCCCTTGGTTCGGGGCGACCGCGGTGATGCTCGGAGTTCCGAGGTAGGTGTACGGGACCGCGTTGCTGGTGTCGACCAGGTTGGTGACGGTGACCGGCACCACCCCGGCCCCGGCGGGAACGACGGCCGTGATCCGCTCGTCCGAATCGACGGTGAAGGACGTTGCCCCGGCAGCGCCGAAATTCACCGCGACCGTCCCGGTGAAGTTGTCGCCCTGGAGCACGACCGTGTTGCCGCCGGCTTCGGGCCCTACGTCGAGGACCGCCGCGACCACGGCCGGGGCGCCGCCGTAGGTGTAGAGCACCCGGTTACTGGTGCCGGAAGGCGAGACGACGGTGACCGACACCGTTCCGGTCCCAGCCGGGACGACGGCGCTGATCTGCGTACCGGACAGGATCGTGAACGAACTCGCCGCGACCGCACCGAAGAGCACCGAGGTGACGCCGGTGAGGTCGGTGCCCGTGAGGACTACGGTGTTGCCGCCCTCGACCGGACCCGAATTCGGCACGACCGAATCGAGACCGGGGACGAGAAGATATGTATAGGAGACACCGTTGCTGGTACCGCCCGGTGTGCTGACGGTGCCCGCGGCCGTACCGGTGCCCGCGGGGGCGACGGCGGTGATCTGGGTATCGGATACGACGGTGAACGAGGTGGCGGATGTGGCGCCGAACCGCACGGCAGTGGCCCCGGTGAAACCGGTGCCGGTGAGAGTGACGGCGTTGCCGCCGGTCGCGGGCCCCGAGCCGGGAACCACCGTGGCGAGAGTCGGCGCCGGAACGAAGGTGTAGGAGACACCGTTGCTGGTACCGCCCGGGCTGGTGACCGTCACCGCGACGGTGCCGGTGCGTGCGGGGGCGACGGCGGTGATCTGGGTGTCGGAGACGACGGTGAACGAGGTTGCGGGTGTGGCGCCGAATCGGACGGCGGTGGTTCGGGTGAATCCGGTGCCGGTGAGGGTGACGGTGTTGCCGCCGGTCGTCGGTCCGGAGCGAGGGGCGACCGTGGCCAATGTCGGGACAGGGGTGTAACCGTAGGCCACGAAGTTGCTGGTGCCACCGGGCGTGGTGACGTTGACCGCCGCGATGCCGGTGCGCGCGGGGGCGACGGCGGTGACTTGGGTATCGGAGACCACCGTGAACGAGGTGGCCGGGGTACGGCCGAATCGGACGGCGATCGTGCGGGTGAGGTCGGTGCCGGTGAGGGTGACGGTGTTGCCGCCGGTTTCCGGGCCGAAGCGGGGGGCCACATTGCTCAGTGTGGGTGGCGGGGTGTAGCCGTAGGCGACGAAGTTGCTGGTGCCGCCGGGGCTGGTGACGGTGATGGCCACGGTGCCGGTACCCGCGGGGGCGACGGCGGTGATCTGGGTGTCGGAGACGACGGTGAACGAGGTGGCGGGTGTGGCGCCGAACCGGACGGCGATTGTGCGGGTGAGGTTGGTGCCGGTGAGGGTGACGGTGTTGCCGCCGGTTTCCGGGCCGAAGCGGGGGGCCACATTGCTCAGTGTGGGTGGCGGGGTGTAGCCGTAGGCGACGAAGTTGCTGGTGCCGCCGGGGCTGGTGACGGTGATGGCCACGGTGCCGGTACCCGCGGGGGCGACGGCGGTGATCTGGGTGTCGGAGACGACGGTGAACGAGGTGGCGGGTGTGGCGCCGAACCGGACGGCGATTGTGCGGGTGAGGTTGGTGCCGGTGAGGGTGACGGTGTTGCCGCCGGTTTCCGGGCCGAAGCGCGGCGCCACGGTGCCGAGGGTGGGAGCCGGGGTGTAGCCATAGGCGACGAAGTTGCTGGTGCCGCCCGGCGTGGTGACGGTGATGGCCGCGATGCCCGTACGGGCCGGGGCGACGGCGGTGATCTGGGTGTCGGAGACGACGGCGAAGGAGGTGGCGGGCGTGGCGCCGAACCGGACCGCGGTGGCCCCGGTGAACTCGGTGCCGGTGAGGGTGACGGTGTTGCCGCCGGTTTCCGGGCCGAAGCGCGGGGCCACGCCAGCGAGTGTCGGCGCCGGAAGATAGGCGTATGTCACCGGGTTGCTGGTGCCCCCGGCTGTGGTCACGGTGGCATCCACCGTGCCGGATCCGGCGGGCGCGACCGCTGTGATCCGGGTATCGGAGACCACGGTGTACGACACTGCCGCGTTCGCGCCGAAGTGGACCGCGGTCGCGTCGGTGAATCCGGTGCCGGTGAGGGTGACGGGGTTGCCGCCGGTCTCGCGTCCTGAGCCGGGGACAACCGTGGTGACCGACGGTACCAGCACATAGGTGTAGCCGACGCTGTTGCTGTCGCCGCCCGGAGTGGTGACGGTGACGTCGACCGCGCCCGTCCCCGCGGGCACGACGGCGCTGATCTCGGTGCTCGACATCACCGTGAAGGAGATCGCCGCTGTCCCACCGAAATCGACCGCCGTGGCCCCGGTGAACTCGGTGCCGCTCAGGGTGACGGTGTTGCCGCCGCTCTCCGGCCCGGAGCCGGGGTCGACGGAGGCGAGCGCGGGTGCCGGGACGAAGTTGTAGAGGACGCCGTTGCTGTCGCCACCGACGGATGTGACAGTGACCGCGGCCGTGCCGGATCGCGCGGGAGCGACGGCGATGATCTCGGTATCCGACACCACCGTGAACGAGGTCGCCGGAGTGAGACCGAATTTGACGGCGGTCGCATCGGTGAATCCCGTGCCCGCCAAGGGCACGACGTTGCCGCCCGTCTCGGGACCGGAGCCCGGCTCTATCGGAGCCAGTGCCGGTGCCGCGGCGTAGGTGTAGGTCACCGGGTTGCTGGTGCCCCCGGCTGTGGTCACGGTGGCATCCACCGTGCCGGATCCGGCGGGCGCGACCGCTGTGATCCGGGTATCGGAGACCACGGTGTACGACACTGCCGCGTTCGCGCCGAAGTGGACCGCGGTCGCGTCGGTGAATCCGGTGCCGGTGAGGGTGACGGGGTTGCCGCCAGTCTCGGGTCCGGAGTCCAGCGCTATGGAGGCCAGTGCCGGTACGGGGAGGTAGGTGTAGGCGACCGGGTTGCTGGTGCCACCGGCTGTGGTGAGGGTGACGTCGGCCGAGCCGGTCCCCGCAGGTGCGACCGCGGTGATCTGGGCATCCGAGACCACGGTGAAGGTCGGCGCCGGTGTTCCGTCGAAGGTGACGGCGGTGGTGCCGGTGAGGCCGGTGCCGGTGAGGGTGACGGTGTTGCCGCCGGTCTCGGGTCCGGAGCCCGGCTCTATCGAGGCCAGTGCCGGTGTGGGGAGATAGGTGTAGATCAGTGGGTTGCTGGTGCCACCAGCCGTGGTCACGACGGCATCCACCGTGCCGGATCCGGCGGGCGCGACGGCGGTGATCTGGGCATCCGAGACCACGGTGAAGGTCGGCGCCGGTGTTCCGTCGAAGGTAACGGCGGTGGTGCCGGTGAGGCCGGTGCCGGTGAGGGTGACGGTGTTGCCGCCGGTCTCGGGTCCGGAGCCCGGCTCCATGGAGACCAGTGCCGGGGCCGCGACGTAGGTGTAGGTCACCGAGTCGCTGGTGCCACCCGCGGAGGTGACGGTGACACCGACGGAACCGGTCCCCGCGGGCACCTCGGCGGCGATCTCGGTGTCGGAGACGACCGTAAAAGCGATCGCGGTATTCGCGCCGAAACGCACGGCGGTGGTTTCGGTGAGGTGGGTGCCGGTCAGGATGACGGTGTTGCCGCCCGTTTCCGGGCCGAAGCCGGGAACGATCGAGGCGAGCGCGGGCGCCGCAACATAGCGGTAGACCATCGCGTTGCCGGTACCGCCCGCGGTGGTGACGGTGACGTCGACGGTCCCGGTGCCCGCGGGCGCGGTAACGCTGATCCGGGTGTCCGAATCCACCACGAAAGCGACCGCCGGTGTGCCGCCGAAGCGGACCGTGGTCGTGCCGGTGAAGTCGGTGCCTTCCAGAACGACGGTGTTGCCGCCGCTCTCCGGACCGGAGCCCGGGACGACCGAGACGAGAGTCGGTGCGGCGACAAAGGTGTAGAGGACGCCGTTGCTGGTGCCACCCGTGGCGATGACCGTGACGACGACCGGCCCGGCGGTCCCGGCGGGCGCCACGGCGGTGATCTCGGTGTCGGAGACCACGGTGAACGAGCTCGCGGGTGTGCCATCGAAGAGCACCGCGTCGGCGTCGGCGAGGTTCGTCCCGGTCAGGGTGACGGTGTTGCCTCCGGCTTCCGGTCCCGAGGCCGGGACGACGGTGGCCAGTGCCGGTGCCGGGACGTAGGTGTAGGTCACCGGGTTGGTGGCGCCACCGGCGGTGGTGACGGTGATGTCGACTGTGCCGGTGCCCGTTGGGGCGACAGCGCTGATGCGGGTGTCCGAATCCACCACGAAAGCGACCGCTGGTGTGCCGCCGAAGCGGACGCCGATGGCGCCGGTGAGGTCGGTGCCGGTGAGCACGACGGTGTTGCCGCCGGTCTCCGGACCGGAGTCCGGTGCCACCGTGGCGAGTGCCGGCGCCGGGACGTAGCTGTAGGTCAGGTCATTGCTGGTGCCACCGGCGGTGGTGACCGTGAGGTCGACTGTGCCGGTTCCGGCGGGCGCGACGGCGGTGACCCGGGTAGCGGAGACCACGGTGAAGGAGGCGGCGGGGGTCGCGCCGAAACGGACGGCGGTTGCGCCGGTGAATCGGTTGCCTTCCAGGACGACGGTGTTGCCGCCGGTCTCGGGACCGGAATCCGGTGCCACTGTGGCGAGTGCCGGTGCCGGGATGTAGGTGTAGGTCACGGGGTTGCTGGTGCCACCGGCGGTGGTGACGGTGATGTCGACCGTGCCGGAACCCGTTGGGACGACAGCGCTGATCCGGGTCGGGGAGATCACGGTGAAGGAGGCCGTCGGTGCGCCACCGAAGCGGACGGCGGTGGTGCCGGTGAGGGCGGTGCCCTCGAGGACGACGGTGTTGCCGCCGGTCTCGGGACCGGAATCCGGTGCCACCGTGGCGAGTGCGGGTGCGGCGACGAAGGTGTAGGGGACCCCGTTGCTGGTGCCGTTCGGGTTGGTGACGGTGACGGCAACCGTGCCGGTTCCGGCCGGCGCCACGGCCGTGATTCGGGTGCCGGAGATGACGGTGAACGAGTTCGCCGCGGTCGCACCGAATTTCACTGCCGTGGTTCCGGCGAACCCCGTACCGGTGAGGACGACGGTGTTACCGCCCGCCGCCGGGCCGGAGTGGGGGCTGACCGAGAACAGTGACGGCACGGCGAGATAGGCGTAGGTGAAGCCGTTGCTGGTACCGCCCGTGGTGGTAACGGTGACCTGTACCGTGCCCGTCCCGGGTGGAGCGATCGCCGTGATCCGCGTCGGGGAATCGATGGTGAACGTCGTCGTGGTCGAGCCGAATCGCACCGTGGCGGGACCGGTGAACCCCGTGCCGGTGATCACCACGCTGTTGCCGCCGGAGGCCGGTCCGAAAGCCGGCGAGAGCGAGGTGATGGTAGGCGAAGTCGGGGTATAGGTGTAGGGCAGTGGATTGCTCGTGCCGACCGGCGATGTGACGGTCACCGGGACGATGCCCGTCCCCGGCGAAACAGTCGCAGTGATCTGGGTCGGCGAGACGATCGTGAACGAGCCGGCGGAGGCGCCACCGAAATTCACCCCGGTCACTGCGGACAGACGCGATCCGTTGAGGGTGATCGTGGTCCCGGTCGGCCCCTGGGCTGGACTGATCGAGGCCAGAGACGGAACCGCCACATAGGTGTAGGGCAGTGGGTTGCTCGTGCCGTTCAGCATCGCGGAGACCGTCACGTGCACCGTCCCGGCTCCGGGTGGGGCGACAGCCCTGATCCGGGTATCGGATTCGATGGTGAATGTCGTTGCGGCCGTGCCGAAATACACCGTCAAGGGGCCGACACCGCTGAATCCGGCGCCGGTGATCAGCACGCTGTTACCTCCGGACGTGGGCCCCGAAGCCGGTGAAAGCGACGTGATAGTAGGCATGGGCCTGCCCTCCGGCGGTGATGTGAGCTGAAACAGAGTGCGCCGCCGACGATGTCGTAGCCCGGCCTATTCAGTAATCCTCGAGCTACCGCAGCTTCGCAACGAATCCCCGCTCCGTTTTTGTCCGTTTTCTCCGCGACTTTTCCTTCGAAGGCCCTCTGGGCCCGCCTCGCCCGGCGTTCGTACCGGCGCACTCCGTACGGCGGCGGGTGCTGGAGCCGCGGACCTGTTGACCACCCCCGACTCTCGATTCGATGTCGGTCCCTTATGTCAGGCTGTCGACAGATCTGCCCGGCCGGAGGAGAAGACATGGCTGAGACCGGCGAAGCCCCCACCGTGAGACTTGTCGCGCATTGCCGCCGTTGCCGCGGCTGGCTGCTGTCACCCGAATCGGTGGCTCGAGGCATCGGGCCGACCTGCGCGGTCCGGGAAAGCGCCGAACTGCGCGCCGTCGCCGCACGACAACCACGGGAGCTGACCTTGTTCGACATCGCGGCATGAGGTGATCGCGCTGGTGCCGGCGCGGTCGTCCCGTATGCGAGAAGTGGCGGATTCGCCACGGAGACGGCGGGCGACGGTTACACCCGGTACTACCTCGACCCCAACCCGGCCACCATCAACGCGATGTTCACCGTGCACGGCGGTGTGCTGTCCACCTTGATGAATACGGCGATGGGCAGCGCCGTCTTCACGAAACTCGGTGATGGCGTGGCGTATACGACGCTGGAGCTGAAGGTGAACTTCATCCGGTCGGTGACGCTGGACGGCTCGCGGCTGACCTCGCGGGCGGCCAGCGGCTAGCCGCAGAAGCTGGCCGGTATTCGATCGCGTCGGTCGCCGGTGCGAGCTTCGGAGCGCTCACCCCCGCATGGTGCCTGTTTCGGCGCGCCGCTCGCGCTGCTGGAAGTACGCCACCTCGGGCCGGGCAGGACTCGGCCCGAGGGGTAGGCGCTGCTCGCCGTCACGGGGGGGTATCCCGGTGGGCTACCAGTCGACCGCGCCGAGTTCGTGGAGTCTGCGGAAGACCAGCATCGAGCCGGGGGCCACGTGGTCCATCGCGGCGTACTCGCTGACGGTGAAGTAGCGCAGCTCGGCGATCTCGCTGGTCGGTCGCGGTTCGCCGTCGAGTTCCGCGGTGAAGCAGGTCATGTGCAGCCGGGTGCCGGGGGAGTGCCCATACGCCTCGGCCTGGAACACTCCGAGTTCATCGAAGGAGACGACGCCCACACCGAGTTCTTCGCGCACCTCGCGGCGCAACGCCGCCTCGGGCGTCTCACCGGGGTCGATCTTGCCGCCGGCCATGTAGAAGACTTCCTTGCCGACCGAGCGCGCCTGCAACAGGCGACGATCCCGGACATGGGCCAGCGCGGCTGTGCGAATCACCGGCCCACTGTACTGAGCGGCCCGAACGGGGCGTCGACCGGATTTCCAGCCGCCGCCCACCGGCCGGTCAGATCAGCTCACGGGAGACGGCCGCGACCAAGCCGCCGTCGATGATCAGGTCCTGCCCGTTGACGTAGGACGCCTCGGCGGAGGCGAGGAATGCCACGGCGTCGGCGACATCCTCGGCGGTGCCCAACCGGCGGGCCGCGACCTCGGCGAGCACGGCGGTGTGCGCTTCGGGGCCGACGTTGTCATGGAACATGGGCGTCTCGATGTAGCCGGGGCTCACGGAATTGACCCGGATTCCGCGCGGCCCCAACTCTGCCGCGAAGGTGCGGGCCAGGTTGTGCACGGCCGCTTTGGTGGCCGCGTACAAGGAGCCGCCGGGCAGACCGCGGTGCAGCGTCCACGACGCGTTGATGACGATCGCCGCGTGCTCGGACAACAGCGGCAGGGCCTTCTGGATGGTGAAGAAGACGCCTTTGAAGTTGATGTCCACGACGCGATCGAACTCGTCCTCGGTGATCTCGCCGCTCGGCCCGAACGACGCGACCCCCGCGTTGGCGAATACCACGTCCAAGCGTCCGTGCCGGTCGCCGATGGCGGCGGTGAGCGCGTCGAGGTCGGCCAGACGCCCCACGTCGGCCCGGATCGCGATCACACGGTCGTCGCCGTTCAACTCTTCGAGCGCGGCGTCCAGCCGAGTCTTGTCCCGGCCGGTGATGACCACCTGCGCGCCTTCGGCGAGCAGCCGTCGTGCGGTGGCCAGTCCCATGCCGCTCGAACCGCCGGTGATGAGTGCGACCTTGCCGTCGAATCGGGAGATGTTGTGCGTCATGGGAATCAGCGTGCCGAAGCGAGCACGGGCCGAACAGTGTCCAGTTGACCTAGGTGTGGCACCACCAGGTTATGCCTCATGCCGAGACGGCGAGTCCGATCCGCGTCAGCCCTTCGACTCGCTGCGCGGTCTCGGTGCCCGGTTGCGGGTTGTAGAGCACCAGGAACCAGTCCGGGTGGTCGGCCACCGCGAGGGTGGTCGTGTCGAACAGCAGGTCACCGGCCTCCGGATGGCGCACCGCCTTCACGGCTTGGACGGCGGCGTCCACGTCGTGGCGGGCCCACAACCGGGCGAACTCGGGGCTCGCGGCGGTGAGTTCGCCGACCACCCGGCCGAACTCCGGGTCACCGGGGGCATGCGCCGCGTCGGCACGGAACGCGGCAACGACCGCGGGCGCGATCGCGGCCCACTCCACGTGCATTCCGCGATACCTGGCGTTGGTGAAGAACGAGATCAAGCAGTTGTGGTCGGCGTCGGTGAATCCGAAGACGGCTCGCGCCGCGTCGTTGACCGTGAGCAGATTCCAGCAGCGGTCACGCAGCACCGCGGGTCGCGAGCCCCACGCCTCGATCAGCCCACGCAGCTGCGGGGTGACCTCGGTGTCGCGCGTGCGGCCGGACGGCGGCGGGTTGAGGCCGGCGAGCAGATACAGATGCCTGCGCTCCGGCCCGGACAGGCGCAGTGCCGCGCCGATCGCGTCGAGTACCTCCGCCGACACCGTGATGTCGCGTCCCTGCTCCAGCCACGTGTACCAGGACACGCCCACGCCGGCGAGCATCGCGACCTCCTCCCGCCGCAGCCCGGGCGTCCGGCGACGGCCTACCGCCGACAGGCCGACGTCCTGCGGCGTCAGCCGGGCTCTACGGGTGCGGAGGAAGTCGCGGAGCTGGGCACGCCGGTGCAGCTCCGCCGAGGTTTCGCTGGCCATAGCCACGGTAACAATCGGCGCTTCGGATCAGTTCCCGATATACACCGGGAACGCTTCGAGGTCGTTCTGGGTGAGCACCGGCAGATTGCGGATCTCCTCGACCGGCACGGCGAAGCGCAGGCCGGGGAAGCGGGCGAACAAGGCGGGCAGCGCGATTCCCGCTTCCAAGCGGGCCAGCGCCGCACCCGGGCAGATGTGCGGGCCGTAACCGAATGCCAAGTGCCGGTTCGCCGTGGGGCGGGCGACGTCGAACTCGTCGGCGTCCGGGCCGTGCACGGCGAGGTCCCGCCCGATCGCGCGGTAGGACATGACGACTCCCTCGCCCTTCTCGATGACGGTGTCGCCGACGACGATGTCCTCGGTCGCGAACCGCATCAGCAGATGGGTCACCGGGCTGTCCCAGCGCAGGGTTTCCTCCACCGCGGCATCCCACGTCAGATCGCCCGCGCGAACGGCGCTCAACTGTTCCGGGCGTCCCAGCAGGGCGCGCACCGCGTTGAGGATGAGCCCGATCGTCGTTTCGTGCCCGGCGGCCACCAGCGCTTTCAGGTTGCCGACCACCTCTTCCTCGGTCAGCGGCTCGGTCTCGCCGCCGACGAGGAAAGCGCTGGTCAGGTCGTCGGTCGGATCGGCGGCCTTCTTGCGCACCAGTTCGGTGAAGTAGGCGTCCAGCTCGTCGATCACCCGCAGCCGCTCACCCTGCGGCGTCAGCAGGGAGAAGAACGCTTCGTACCAGCTGAGCAGCATCGGATGGTCGGCCCGATCCACGCCCATCAGCTCACTGATGACCCGCATCGGCAGCGGATAGGCGAACACCGTCTTGAGGTCCACCACGCCGTCGCGTCCGGCCTCGGCGAGGTCGTCAAGCAGTTCGGCGGTCATGCGCTCGATCGCCGGGCGTAGCGCGTCCAGCCTGCGTTTGGTCAACGCCTGGGTGGTCTTGATCCGCAGTCTGCGGTGTTCGGCGCCGTCGACGGTGAACATGGAACGGCCCGCGTCGATCATGCCGATCAGCGGCCACTGCCTGGTCACCACGCCGGACCGCCACAGCGACCAGGCGCCGATGTCCTTGACCAGCCTGGTGTCGACGAGCAGTTGCCTGGCCAGCGCGTGCTGAGTGACGGTCCAGGCGGGTACGCCGAGCAGTTCGATCCGGGCGAGCGGGCCCGCGGCGCGCAGCAGGCTGGTCTCTGCGGCCAGGTCACCGACCATCGGATCGATGGCAAGGGTTGCGGCATGCGGGCATTCTCTGCTCACGGGGCACCTCCGACGGTACGAACGGGTGTGAAACGGACGGGGAGGGATGTCATGCCGCGCAGGAAGGCAGAGGGCCGACGGACCAGGTTCTGGGCGGGCACCGCCAGGTCGAGGTCAGGCAGCCGGTCGAGCAGGACCTCGATGCCGGTGCGCGCGATGACCTCGGCGATCTCTTGCGCGGGAAAGGGGCAGCGGTATTCGCCGTAGCTGAACGCGAAATGCGCGCTGTTGCCTGCGTGCGCCGGTTCGGCGCCGTCGCGGACATGCTGGCGCACATGGGGATCGGCGTTGGCCGCGGCCAACCCGAGCAGCAGCATGTCCCCGGCTCGGATGACCTTGTCACCCAGCCGGGTGTCGCGGGCGGCCCAGCGCCCGGCCAGGATCTGGGTCGGCGTGTCCTCCCACAGCACTTCGTTCATCGCCTGTCCCACACTGTGGCGCCCGCCGCCGAGCGCGGCGGCGAACCTGTCGTCGGTGAGCATCAGCCGCACCGAGTTTCCGATCCAGTCGGCCGTGGGCAGATACCCCGCGGCGGTGACCGCCATCAGGTCCAAGACGTATTCCTGATCGGTGAACGGGCCGGGATGGGCCAGCATCCAGGACACGAGGTCGGCGCCCGGCGCGGCCTGCTTGGTCGCGAGCAGGCGCTGTATGTGCTCGGCGAACTGCTGATGCGCGGCCTGGGCGTCGGCCCCGCCGTCGGCGAGCGTCTTCATCGTCCAGGCCAGCCGCGGTCCGTCCTCGTCGGGGAAACCGAGGATCCGCGCCAGGGCCAGCACCGGCAGCGGCTCGGCGAAATCGGCGACCAGCTCCGCTTCGCCCCGGCCACAGAACGCGTCGATCAGGCGGTCGGCCAGGTCCTCGCAGGTGCGCCGCAATTCGAAGGTGTCGACGCTCTCCAGCGCGGGCTCCACCATCGCCACGTGCCTGCGGTGCTCCGCGCCCGCGGTGAAATAGATCGACGGCATCGGCTGCCCTACCATCGGCAGCAGCGGCCAGTCCGGCGGGATGTTCGGCCACTGGTTCCACCGGCCGACATCGCGGGGGAACAACTCCGGATCGCTGGTCACCTGGTGCAGTTCGCGGTAGCCGATGACCAGCCACGCGGGGACGCCGCCGGGCAACTCGACGGCGACCACCGGTCCGTGCTCGCGGCGCATCTCGTGATAGAGCTGGTGCGGGTCGGTGTGGAAACGCAGCCCGCTCAACGGGACCGGGGCGGCGTGGACGGGGCAGTTGCCGGTGGAACTCGGCGCGGGCGTGGTCATGACGCGGCCTCCGGAGTCGGGAACAAGGGGCGCGGGGCGGCCGGGGGCGGGGCGGTGGCGTAGAGGTGCTCGACGAGGGTGATGAGTACGCCCTTGCCGGACTCCCGAGAACGGGCGTCGCAGTCGATCACCGGCACATGCGGATCGAGGTCGAGCGCGTCGCGGACCTCGTCGGGACGATGTCCGCCGCCGAAGTCGTTGCAGGCGACTATGAACGGCGTCTTCTGGTGTTCCAGCCGGTCGACGGCGTACCAGGAATCCGCTATCCGGTGCGGGTCGACCAGCACGATCGCGCCGAGCGCGCCGGTGAACAGCCGATTCCAGAGGAACCGGAACCGTTCCTGCCCCGGTGCGCCGAACAGGTACAGCACCTGCTCGTCATCGATGGTGATCCGTCCGAAGTCGAAGGCGACGGTCGTCGTCGATTTGCCCGGCGCGCCGCTGGGGTCGTCGATGTCCAGCCCCTCGTCTGTCATGATCGCCTCGGTGTCGAGGGGCCGGATCTCGCTCACCGCGCGGACCATCGTCGTCTTGCCGACGCCGAAACCGCCGACGATGACGATCTTCAGTCCCCGCCTGGTCGCCCGATGCAGCGGTGCGTCCGCGCGGGCGGGGCGCGGATCAGAGTTTGCGAAGTCCAACGAGCACCTTCTCGAGCGTGGTGGTGTCGGGCAGGGAATGCCATGGCTCGCCGGGCCGGCCGGCCTGCGGCGGTCGCACGGTGATCTTGCCCGCGTGCAGCAGGTCCGACAGCAGGATGGTGACGATGCCGACCGGAATGCGCAGTTGGGCGGCGATCTCGACGACGGAGGTCGGGGCGTGGCACATGTCGAGGATCGCCACGTGCTCGGACTGCATGCCCGGCGCCGGTGCGCACTCGCTGACCACCAAGGTGACCAGGTCGAAGGTGTCGGAGTCCGGCTGGCTCCGCCCCCCGGTCAGCGTGTAGAGCCGATCGGGGTCGTCGTCCCGGCCCGGCCTGGTCACGGCACGCCCGCTCCGGGGAAGCGCGGCGTGGCCGCCAAGTGTTCGCCGAGCTGTTCCACCAGTTCCCGCATGTTGTGGCCGACCAGCCCCGCGTCCGCGTCCTCGGCGGCGACGACCGCGATGTGCGCGCCGAGCCCGGCTTCGACGACGAACAGGATGCCGCCGTAGAACTCGGTCATCGACTGTCGTACTCCCGCCCGGCCGTCGCCGAATTCCACCGAAGCGCCGTGCGAGAGGCTCTGGATGCCCGCCGCGATGGCGGCGAGCTGGTCGGCCCTGTCCACGGTGAGTTCGGGCGTGTGGCAGATCTTCAGCCCGTCGCTCGACAGCAGTAGGGCGTGCCTGGTGCGCGGGGTGCGGGTGAGCAGCTGTTCCAACAGCCAGCTCGGGTGCGCGGTCTCGGAGGTTGTCATGGTTGGTTCTCCACGGAGGGTGCGGGGGAAGTGGCGGCGGCGCTGTCGGTCGCGCGCTTGGTCACCGCGCGCTGGAACGCACCGAGCGAGTCCGGCCGGGCCGGGAGCGGAGCCGGCGTGGCAGGTTCCGGCGCCGCGAGCCCGTCCGGGTGGACGGCGGCCAGCGTGCTGCCTCGGCGTCGCTTGGGCAGCGCCGGGCTCGCGACGGCGGGAGCGGGCCGGGCGGGTGGATGCGCGGCGCTGCGAACGAACTCCGGATCGGCGTCCGAGTGTTCCGGCGGCGCGCTGGTGCGGGCCCGCTCCCGTGCGACCGGCAGCGTGCCGGTGGTGGTGGACGGCTGGGGCCGTTGCGAGCGAGTGGTGAGATCTCGCGGGATCACCACGACCACGGCGGTGCCGCCGATGGCCGACGGCCGGTAGGAGACGGTGAGTCCGTGCTTGCGCGCCAGATGGCCCACCACGGCGAGGCCGAGCCGGGTCCCGGTCAGCGAGGACAGGTCGACGCCGGAGCCGCGTGCGTCCGGTCCGGTGGCCGACACCGCCGCCTCGGCGCGGCGCAGGGCCGAGGCGCTCATCACCAACCCGCTGTCCTCGATGGTGATGATGACGCCCGCGGGGACCTCGGCGGCGTAGACGTGCACCTCGGTGGTAGGCGGGGAGAAGTTGCAAGCGTTGTCGAGCAGCTCCGCCAGCGCGTGCATGACGCCTTCCGCTGCGTGACCGGAGATCGCGATATCGGCGATCGCGCGCAACCGCACCCGCTGATAACCGGCGACGCGTCCCATCGCGCCGCGCAGAATCGATTCCATGGCAATCGGTTTGGCCCACCTGCGGCCGGATCGCGCGCCGCTGAGCACGGCGATGCTGTCGGCCAGCCTGCCCGCCTGGGCAGTGCGGTGATCCAGTTGCAGCAGGTCGGCGAGCACGGTGGGATCGCCGTGCCGATGCTCCATCTCGCGCAGCTCCGCCAGCATGCCGGTGGTCATCGCCTGCATGCGGCCCGCGGCCCCGGCGAAGGCCGCCATGGCCGCGGCGCGACGGCTCTCGCTGCTCTTCGCGCGCGCTGTGTGCTCGGCGACCGCCTGGTTCGCGGCGGTGACCTCGGCTTGCGCCTCGGCGGCGGCGAACGCGCGGTCGGCGAGGGCTCGGTCGGCCTCTCGCCGGGCGTGCCGGGCTTCCCGGTGGAAGTGGACCGCCGCCGTCACCGCGGCGCACAGGGCGATCGCGGCGACGGCGCCGCCCGCAGCGAGTGAAATGCGGAATTCGTCGGGTGCGTAGTACACCGCCGTCGTGACGACGGCCGCGCCGGCTATAACACAGGCCGACAATGTCGCGTACGGCGTTTTCGAGCGCCGTACAGCGCTTTCGCCGGGCTCACTCGCCGGCACATCCAACGACTCTGACAAGTTCCGTACTTCCGCACTCGCGCTCACCGCGGGGAAATGGCATCCCTGACCCCCTACTGCGTGCCTACCTCACCCCAAATACGCAGACCGACAAGCAATTTCGAATCTCGCGGGGCCGAGCATAGCCGCCCGGCCGGTGTGGCGCCACTCGAAGTGAAACGGATACGAACGCGCTCGGCCGAATGTTTCGCATGCCGCGCAGATGCTCGGAAGTCACTGCGCCGACCCACAAAGGCTCCGCGCCAGCTCGTTCGGCTGGAGAATTGTTCGATGGCGGTTTGCCTAGAATTCACTATTGATAGCCGGCGTTTGCCGGACACCGCATTTCCGGCGGTGCTTGAAATGTCGATTATCGCGTTCCGTTGCGGTGTCGCGTCTGGCGGAAGCGATCCGTGCCGGGCGGGTCCACGTCGCCGGAGCTCGTCTGCCTGCGGCAGAATCGCCGGGCGCGCCGGGCGCGCGGTCTCTACCGTCGTTCGGATGAGAATCCTCCAGATCAGCCCCCAGCTGCATGCGCTCCAGTTCCCCGAAGTGAATGATCTCAACGTCTTCGTGTGGAACGACGACGCCGAAGTGAGCCTGATCGACAGCGGCCCTCCGGGTTCGGCCGAGGAGATCGGGCGTGGACTCGCGGAACTGGGATTCGAGCGCGAGCAGGTGCGCCGGCTGGTGATCACGCACGCGCACGCCGACCACATCGGCGCCGCCGCGGCGATCCGCGACTGGGGTGCGCAGGTGCTGGTGCATCGCGCGGACGCAGGCGTCGTCCGTGGTTCTCGGGTGGCTCCGCCGCCGGTGCTGCGGGAGTGGGAGATCCCCATCGCCGAGGCGCTGCCGCCGTTCTCCCCGCCACCTCCGTCACCGGTGGACCGCGAACTCGACGACGCCGATCGCATCGCCTTCGGCGGGGGCGCTGAGGTGATCGCCGTGCCCGGGCACACGGCAGGCAGTATCGCCCTGCACCTGGCGCGACATCGTCTGCTGTTCACCGGCGACACCTTGGCGAATGTCGGAGGCGTCACCATGCCCGGCGTCTTCAACGCCGACAGCGCGGCCGTGGAGGACGCCGTTGCCCGGCTGGCCGGACTGGAAGTGGAGACGATCTGTGTCGGCCACGGCGATGTGCTGTTCGGCGCGGCGGCCGCGGCGTGGCGCGCCGGGCAAGGTGTGCGGGAAGGCGGATGGGTCCCGCCGTGGGATCAGCGGTGTGGCCGGCCCACGGGCCGTCGAGCCGGGGCCGAAGCCGATCCGCTGACGTGATCGATCAGAGTTGCGCGGTTTGCTCGCACGGAGGCAGGCCGTCGGCCTCGCGGAGTACTTCGGCGACGGACTCCAGGTACAACAGCGTGCGCAGCGACACGCCGTTCACGGCTTGGCCGAGGCGGCGCAGCGCCGAATTGTCCAGGTGGGCGATCACTTCGGCGTCGTCGGCCCGATCGGGGCCCGGATCGAAGACGAAGTAATTGGGGTCGAGCCCGAACACGTGGGCCAGACCGGCCCGAGCCTGCTCCGGGAGTGCGGTGAGCTGTCCGCGCCGAACCTTCGCCAGCTGCCCCGGCTCCAGGTCGTACCCGGCCGCGGTCACCCACGTCTCGACCGTATCGTCGGCCAGTGGTCGCCCGTGCGCCCGCTCCCACATCTCGAACGCTAGATTCACCCGGGCAGTTATATCGATGTCCACGACCGCCTCCACCTTCTGGTGATTTCGCCAGTTCACGGGTCAAACATTCCCTCGACCGTAGCGTGGGAGTTGTCGATCGCCGTGATTTCACGGCAAATGTCCGGTTGCATAGGGGATGGAACGGACCCGATACCCGATTCGCCGGTGTGACGACTTCGAGGAGGTGGGTGTGCGGCTGAGTTCACAGGAGGCGCGCAGGCGATTCGCGACCGGTCCGGTCGCGCGGTTGGCAACCGTTTCGGCGCAGCTGCGCCCGCACCTGGTCCCCATCGTGTTCGTCGTGGCGGGCGAGGTGATCTACACCAGCGTCGACGCCAAGCCGAAGACGACCACCGCGCTGCGCCGGCTGGCGAATATCGCGGCGAACCCGGCGGTCACCGTGCTCGTCGACCGTTACGACGAGGACTGGGCCCAGCTGTGGTGGGCACGCGCCGACGGGGATGCCCGCATCGCGGAGGCCGCCGAATCGGAAGCGGCGATCCGCCGTTTGTCCGAGCGCTATCCCCAATACGAGCGACAGCCGCCACCGGGGCCGGTGATAGCCATCGATGTGGCCCGCTGGTCGGGGTGGTCCGCGCGCTGAGGGGGGACCGCCGTTTCGGGTACAGTCCGATTCGCCGGGGCCTCGAGCGGAGGCGTCGTGCCGTGCCACCTGTCGAGCTGACCGTGAGGATCGCATGCCCTCGAATTTCGCGTTGAAGGCCATGAATACGGCGCATCGCGCCCTGCTGAAGCTCAGCTTCGGGAAGCTGGGCAACGAGTTCGCCGGCATGCCGTCGCTGGAGCTGACGACCACCGGCCGCAAATCCGGTCGCCCGCACGCGGTCATGCTCACCGCGCCGATCGTCGACGGCGACACCTACGTCATCGTCGCCTCGCGGGGCGGCGACCCCGTGCACCCGGCGTGGTTTCTGAACCTGCGCGACAAGCCGGACGTCGTCGTGTCCGTGCAGAGCGGACCCAAGGTGCCGATGACGGCCAGAGTGGCCACCGCCGAGGAACGGGCGCAGCTATGGCCCCGGATCACCTCCGCGCAGCCGACCTACGCCGACTATCAGACGAAGACCACCAGGGAGATTCCGCTCGTCCTGCTGACGCCGAAGAAATGAGACCCTCTCCCACGATCGGCGCCGGCCGGACTCGGTAGTCGCGCAGCGCCAGACCGAGACATCCGGCCGCCGCGAGCGCGCCGACGCCGAACATCGCCGGATAGCCGAGGCCGAAGGCATTGTGCAGGAACGAAAGCAACGCCGGTCACCGCGCTCAGCGCCACCACGGCCGCCCGCGCGGTGCCGGGCCGGTCGATCCGGCGCGCGGCGGACTGGATCGCGAATCCGCAGCCGAGGTTGACGACGCACACCAGAGCGGAGAACGCGATCGGCGCCGCATCGACCCGCGGCGCCATCAGCACGGGCAGCACCGCGTACGCCGGTCGCGCCGGAGGCGAACAGCCACAGCGCGGCCGGTATCGCGACGGTGCGAAAGCGCCGGTGTTCCGCAGCCGGAATTCGTAGATCATCGCGAAGCCGACCCGGATTCCTCTGCGGGGTAACGGTTTCCGGTGCCTGGGTGACCCACACGGCCGCGATCAGGCACAGCCCCACGTTGATCAGGTCCGCCAAGGTGTTCGGCCACGGCGCCTGAGCCAGCTGCCGCCGACCGCCATCGCCGATCCGAGGGCCGAGCCACACAGCACCCGTCCCGCCGATATCAGCGGTACCGACGCGGACCCGAACGCGAGCAGCAGCGATCCGGCGGCGGCGAGGAGCAGCAGCGGCGTGAATTCGTTTCCGCCTCGGGCGATCGCGAACATCGCCGCCGCGACGCCGCGCCACCGGACGGAGACGTTCGGGTCGTGGGCGCTGTGCCGGTCGGTGTCGTCATCACCGGCCTCGTAGTCGCAGTTGGTGCACACCGGACACGGTCGGCCACAGGTGTCACGCGGAACTCGGCGTCGAAGATGTTGCGGAGAAAGCGGCGGCGGGGACCGCTGTATCGGTGGATTCGAATGATAGATTCGTAATATTGAGAATTATATTCAGAAATATAGCACTAAGCCAGAATAAAATTCATACTCACTGGAGCGGTTCGTCGAATGGCCGTCCCTCGATGACAGGAGTGCAGGTGAGAATCGGAATCCCCCGCGAGATCAAGAACCACGAGTACCGGGTGGCATGCACGCCGGCCGGCGTGCACGAACTCGTCTCGCGTGGCCACGAGGTGTATCTCGAGGCGGGCGCCGGACGCGGTTCGGCCTTCCCTGACGACGCGTACACCGTGGCGGGCGCACACGTGCTCGAGACCGCCGACGAAGTGTGGGATACCGCCGATCTGGTGCTGAAGGTCAAGGAGCCCGTGGCCGCGGAGTACGGCCGCATGCGGGCCGGTCAGGTGCTGTTCACTTACCTGCACCTGGCCGCGTCCAAGGAGTGCACCGACGCGTTGCTGTCGGCGGGTATCACCGCGATCGCCTACGAGACGGTGACCGCCCCCGACGGCACGCTGCCGCTGCTCGCGCCGATGAGCGAGGTCGCGGGGCGGTTGGCGGCGCAGGCTGGGGCCTATCACCTGATGCGCAGCGTGGGCGGACGCGGTGTCCTGATGGGCGGGGTGCCGGGTACCAGGCCCGCGAAGGTCACCGTGCTCGGCGCGGGCGTCGCGGGTGGCAACGCGATCGCGGTGGCACACGGTATGCGCGCCGATGTCACCGTCCTGGATCTGAACATCGCAAGGCTGCGCGAGATCGATGCGCGCTACGCGGGCCGGGTCCGCACCGTCATGTCCAACACGCTCGAGGTGCAGACCGCGGTCCGCGAGGCGGACCTGGTGATCGGCGCGGTACTGGTGCCGGGCGCCAAAGCGCCGACCCTGGTGCCCGGTGATCTCGTGGCGCAGATGAAACCGGGCTCCGTGCTGGTCGATATCGCGATCGACCAGGGCGGCTGCTTCGCCGACTCGCGGCCGACCACGCACGCCGAGCCGACCTATCAGGTGCACGACTCGCTGTTCTATTGCGTGGCCAACATGCCCGGCGCCGTACCCAACACCTCCACCGTCGCCCTCACCAATGCGACACTGCCGCACGTGATCTCGCTCGCCGAGCGGGGATGGCGCGGCGCGGTCGAGGCGGATTCCGGGCTGGCCGCGGGATTGAGCACCCACCGCGGCGCGCTGTTGTCGGAGACGGTGGCGCAAGCACACGGGTACCCCGCCCGGACTCTCGCCGCTTAGGTCCTGCCCAGGACGGTCGGTCAGGCGTTCCCGGACCGCGGACGCATGTGCTCGAAGATGAGGATCGTCTCGGTCGAGGCGACCGCGGGGTGGGCGCTGAGATGATCCAACACGAAAGCGCGCAACTCGTCGGTGTTCGCGGTGGCGACGTGTACGAGGTAGTCGTCGGCGCCCGCGATGAAGTACACGTTGAGCACTTCGTCCAGTTCCGACATACGCGCGCCGAACTCGGCCAGTTGCCTGCGCGCGGTCGCGCGCAGGCGCACCGCGATCATGGCTTGCAGGCTGCGGCCGAGGGCCGCCGGATCGATGTCGGCGTGGAACCCGCGGATCACGCCGCGCTGCACCAGCGATCGCACCCGGCCCAGACATGTCGAGGGCGCGATGCCCGCGGCGGCGGCGAGCGCGTTGTTCGTCATGCGTCCGTCCCGGGCCAGCTGGTCGAGCAGGATCCGGTCGATGTCGTCTATCGCGACGGTCGACGTCGAGTCGGGTTTGGCCATAGGCCGACGTTACCGAATCCCATTCGCCAGGCCGCGCGTCCGCGTGAAGCTTCTTCGGCTATCGGGCGGAGCGGCTCACCGGACGGGGGTGCGGACGCGCTTGCTCGAGTTGCGCGGCGATCGGCAGAATCGCCGTCTCGCCGTTGGTGGGGCCGATCAGCTGAACCGCCAGGGGAAGCCCGTCGTCGCCGACGCCGGCGGGCAGGGACGCCGCGGGGTGCCCGGTGACGTTCCAGAGCGCGGTGTAGGCGACCATCGGAACCGAGGCGAGCTGAGCTCGCACGGTGTTCGCTCCGTCGAGCACGCCGACCAGCGGCGGGCGGATCGCGATGGTGGGCGTCAGCAACAGATCGCATTCGGTGAAGATCCGATCCACCTTGCGCGCCAGCACCTCTCCTCGCCGGATCGCCCATTCGACCACCGGCCTGCGTGCCCAGGCCCCGAACATGACCGTCTGCCTGGTGCGGCGTTCGAGCAGTTCCGGGTGATCCACCTCGGCCAGTTCGGCGCGCACGCCGCCGAAGAACTGCGGGAAGAAGGCGTGCGTGGAATCCGGGTAGCTCGGGTCGATCTCCGCCACCGTATGGCCCAGCTCGGCGAGCAGCTTCGCGGTGTCGCGGACGGCGCGCACGTGCTGCGGATCGAGTTTCACCAGAGGGGTGGGGGACTTGGTGCTGTAGCCGATGCGCAACGGCCGGGCCGGTTCGCGCGCCGCCGCTTCGAAGGAGATCGCCGGATCCGGCGCCCGGAACCGGTCGGTGGGAGTGCTGCCGCGGATGACGTCGTAGACGACGGCGGAGTCCAGTACGCCGCGGGTGAGCGGCCCGGCGACACCCAGCGCCCACCACAGGTGCTCGTTCGGGGCGATCGGCACGCGCCCGCGTTGCGGTTTGAGACCGAACAAGCCGCAGCACGCCGCGGGAATCCGGATCGATCCGCCGCCGTCACCACCGAGTGCGGCGGGCACCAGCCCGCCCGCCACCGCGGCGGCCGAGCCGCCGCTCGATCCGCCGGGGGAGCGGCTGGGATCCCACGGGTTGCGGGCCACACCGAAGGTACTGGACTCGGTGAACGGCCACTGCCCGAATTCCGGCATGGCGGTCTTGCCGACGATGATCGCCCCGGCCGCGCGAAGCCTGCGCACCGCCTCGGCGTCCGACACCGCCGGAACCGAATTCGCCCGGGTGCCGAAGGTGGTCACCACACCCGCGACGTCGAATTCGTCCTTCACCGCGACCGGGACCCCGTGCAAGGGACCGACCGCGCCGCCCGCCGCCCGCTCACGGTCCCGCTCGACGGCCTCGGCCATCGCCTGCTCGCGCAGGACGTGGGTGAAAGCGTTGAGATCTGCCGCGGCGTCGATCTGGTCGAGCGTCGCCTCGACGAGTTGCTCCGTGGAGAGCGCACCTTGCGCCAGAAGCTCGCGCTGTTCGAGCACACCCGAGGAAACGATCTCCTGCAGATCCATCCGCTACCGCTCCTTCCCGGGACGCCGAAGCCGACATTCCCGACCGTATGCGGTGGAGCGACCGTTCCGCAACGAATACCGCCCGGCGAGTCTGTTCGGTTCGACGGGCAGATCAGGTCGCCGGGCCCGCCGTCGTGGCGGAACCGGAGCGCTCCAGCTTGGAGTGGGTACGCGAGTAGGCGAAGTAGACGATCAGCCCGGCGACCAGCCAGATCGCGAAACGCGCCCAGGTCTCCCACGGCAGCGACCAGATCAGGTACAGCGAGAAGCCTATGCCGATCAGCGGCACGACCGGCATGAACGGCAGCCGGAACTCCCGCGGCTCGTCGGGGCGGGTGCGCCGCAGCACGATCACGGCGACGGACACCACGATGAACGCCATCAGGATGCCGATATTGGTGAGTTCGGCGACCACGGTGATGTCCAGCAACCCGGCCATCAGCGCCGAACCGATGCCGACGATCCACGTCACCCGGGTGGGCACCTTCCGTACCGGATGGGTCTTGGCGAACCATTCCGGCAACAGCCCGTCGCGGCTCATGGCGAACCAGACGCGGGTGACGCCCAGCATGAAGGTGAGCACCACGGTGACGATGCCGACGATCGCGCCGACCGCGATGATATTCGCGACGCCCGGCTGCCCGACCGACTCGAACGCCGTGGAGAACCCGCTGGTCGGGCTGATCTCGGTGTAGTTCTGCATGCCGGTCAGCACCAGGGTGGCCAGTACGTAGAGCACCATGGCGATGGCCAGTGAATAGATGATCGCCTTCGGAAGGTGCTTCTTGCCGTCGGTGGACTCCTCGGCCGCGGTGCTCATCGCGTCGTAGCCGAACACGGCGAAGAAGACGGTGGCCGCGCCCGTCCACACCGCGCCCGCGCCGAACGGGAAGTAGGGGGTGTAGTTCGAGCTGTCGATATGGAACACACCGAGCACGACGATCAGCACGACGAGAGCGACCTTGATGCCGACGGCGACGGTCTCGAACCGGCCGACACTGCGGATGCCGCGCGAGAGCAGCCAGGCCGTGCCGAGACAGAACAGGACGGCGAACACGTCGACGACATGGCCTTCGCCGGTGCCCGAGGCGCCCATCATCCAATCCGGCAACGTGATGTCGACCTGCTCCAGCAGGAATTTGAAGTAGCCGGACACGCCGATGGCCACCACCGCCGCGACCGCGATGTACTCCAAGAGCAGATCCCAGCCGATGAACCAGCCGGCGATCTCGCCGAGCGACACGTACCCGTAGGTGTAGGCGGACCCGGTCTTGGGCACCATCCCGGCGAACTCGGCGTAACACAGCGCGGCGGCGCCACTGGCCACACCCGCGATGAGGAACGAGATCAGCACCGAAGGACCGGTGACGGAGTGCGCCACCGCGCCCGCCAGGGTGAAGATGCCCGCGCCGATGATGCCGCCCACGCCGATCGCGGTGAGCTGCCACAATCCGAGCGACCGCGACAGCTGCTCGTCGGCGGGTGCGCCTTCCTCCTCGATCTCGCCGAGTGGTTTCCGGCGCGTCATCTGGCTGCGTAGGTGCGCAAGGGACATGGACATCCTTTCGTCCACTGCGCTACGTGACGAGGCGGTAACGCAGAATCGCATGCTCAGCTAATACGACCACAGGGACGTAGTGGTCCGTCAGCTGAACAAATAAAGTTCAGTGCTTGCTGCGGCTCAGCGGTCGCGGCCGAAGGAACGCAGGAAGAACGCGATGTTGGCCGGGCGCTCGGCCAGCCGCCGCATGAAGTAGCCGTACCACTGGTCTCCGTAGGGAACGTAGACGCGCAGCGAATGGCCCGCCGCGACCAGGCGCCGCTGCTCGGCGTCGCGGATGCCGTGCAGCATCTGGAACTCGAAATCGCCGGATTTCCGGTCGTTCTCGCGTACGCAGCTCAGTGCCGCATCGATCAGCGCCGGGTCGTGCGTGGCTATCATGGGGTAGCCTTTGCCCTCCATCAGGACCCGCAGGCAACGCAAATAGGACTCGTCCACCGCGGATCGGCTCTGAAAGGCGACCGAGGCGGGTTCACGATAGGCGCCCTTGCACAAGCGGATCCGTGATCCGGGCCCGGCGAAGGCCCGGCAATCCTCCTCGGTGCGTTTGAGATAAGCCTGCAAGACTGTGCCCAGCCACGGAAAGTCCAGGCGTAGCTCGCGCACGATCGCCAGTGTCGAATCGGTGGTGGTGTGATCTTCGGCGTCCACGGTCACCCAGACTCCGGCGGCCTTGGCCGCCGTGCAGATCTCGTAGGCGTACTCGCGGGCGATGGCGTACCCGTTCTGCGGAAGCGCCTGCCCCAGCGCCGACAACTTGAGCGACACCTCCAGTCGAGGTACCGACGTCTCGTTCCCGGCCCGCAGCTCCGCCAGCGCCGACAGCAGCCGCAGGTAGTGCGCGACGGTTCCGCGTGCGCGGTCGAGATCGGTGGTGTCCTCGCCGAGGTAATCGATCGTCACGAATCGGCCGGAGCCCAGCAGTGCCGACGTCGCAGTCACCGCGTCGCGCTCGGTCTCGCCCGCGATGAAACGGTCGACCAGCTTCTTGGTGGCCGGCATGCGGGTGATCGCGCGCTCCACGCGCGAGGAACGGGAGGCCGCCAGGACGGCGGGCCGCAGCAGTCCGGAGAAGGCCATCACAACTCCTGGTGCGGGTAGCGGTGGTCGGTCGCGGGGACGAACGTCTCCTTGATCGTGCGAGCGGAGGTCCAGCGCAGGAGGTTCTGTGCCGAGCCTGCCTTGTCGTTGGTGCCGGACGCGCGCGACCCGCCGAAAGGCTGCTGGCCGACGACCGCCCCGGTGGGTTTGTCGTTGATGTAGAAGTTGCCGGCCGCGAAGCGCAACCGGTCGGCGGCGGCGCCGATCGCCGCCCGATCCTCGGCGACGATCGCGCCGGTCAGGCCGTAGGGCGAGCCGCGGTCGACCAGGTCGAGCGTGGACTCGAAGGATCCGGCGGCCGAATCGTCGTAGACGTGCACGGCCAGGATCGGGCCGAAGTACTCGGTGCGGAAGGCCTCGTCGGAGGGGTCGTCGCCGAGCAGGACGGTGGGCTCGACGAAGTAGCCGACGCTGTCGTCGGCGTGACCGCCCGTGGCGATGGTCAGGCCGGGGGTCGCCTTGGCGCGTGCGAGAGCGGCCGCGTTCTTGACGAAGGCGCGCTGATCGATGAGCGCTCCGCCGAAGTGGCTGAAGTCGGTGACGTCGCCGTAGCTGAGCGCGGCCACCCGGTCGACGAAATCGCGGCCCATCCGATCCCACACCGATCGCGGGATGAACGCCCGCGAGGCGGCCGAGCACTTCTGGCCTTGGTAGTCGAACGCGCCGCGGATCAGCGCGGTGCTCAGCACCTCGGGATCGGCGGAGCTGTGTGCCACGACGAAATCCTTGCCGCCGGTCTCGCCGACCAGGCGGGGATAGGAATCGTAGTGGTCCAAATTCGCCGCGACGGTGCGCCACAGGTGCCGGAAGGTCACCGTGGAGCCGGTGAAATGGATGCCCGCGAGCCGGTGATCGGCCAGCGCGACCTCCGATACCTCGGGTCCCCGACCGTGCACCATGTTGATCACGCCGGGCGGCAACCCCGCCGCCTCGAGCAGCTTCATCGTCCAGTACGCCGCCACCGACTGGGTGATGGCGGGCTTCCACACGACGGTGTTCCCCATCAGCGCGGGCGCGGTGGGCAGGTTGCCCGCGATGGCGGAGAAGTTGAACGGCGTAATGGCGTAGACGAAGCCCTCGAGTGGCCGGTAATCCACCCGATTCCACACTCCGGGCGTCGAGATCGGCTGATCCGCCAGAATCCGCCGGGCGAAATGCACGTTGAACCGCCAGAAGTCGACCAGCTCGCACGGGGTGTCGATCTCGGCCTGGTAGGCGGTTTTGGACTGGCCCAGCATCGTTGCGGCCGTGATGGTTTCCCGCCACGGACCGGCCAGCAGGTCCGCCGCCCGCAGGAAGATCGCGGCCCGCTCGGGGAACGGCAGCGCCCGCCAGTCCGGGGCCGCGGCGGTCGCCGCCGCGATCGCGTCGCGGACCTCGCCCGCCCCGGCCGTGGTGAGGGTGCCGAGGACGGCGGCGTGCCGGTGCGGCTGCACCACCTCGATCCGCTCGCCGTCAGCGTGCCGGTGCACACCGCCGATGACGTGCGCGACGTCGGTCGGCGTCGCGGTGAGTTCGGCCAGCTTCACCCGCAGGCGTTCGCGTTCCGCCGTGCCGGGCGCGAAGCTGCCCACCGGTTCGTTGACCGGCGGGGGCGGGGATACGACGCCATCCATATGACCTCCAGATTCGATGATTTTCCGGTAAGGGGAAGTCAACACCGGAAAACTGCCCGGAGAATGAGTCAGTCGGACAAAGATGGGACAAACGCGTTGTCGAGTTGGCCGAAGGACGGGAACGTGGCCGGGGATGGTGACGAGGTCGCCGCGGACGTCGACCTCTTCGGGCTGGCGCAGATGATCGCGCGCAACGCGGGCGGGATGGTGTCGATCGAGGACCCGCAGTCGCATGTGCTCGCGTACTCGGCGTCCGACGAGACCGCAGATCAGTTGCGTGTGCGATCGATCCTCAATCGGGAGGGGCCACGGGAGTATCTGACCCTGCTGCGGCAATGGGGCGTGTTCGATCGTCTGCGCGACACCGACGAGGTCGTCGATGTGCCCGCACACGACGAGCTGAACATCAAGCGCAGGCTGGTGATCGGCATTCGCCGACCCGCGGACGCGGATGCCCGCGCGCCGCGGGTGCTGGGCGCGATCTGGCTGCAGCAGGGCGATCGTCCGTTCGAACCGGACGCGGCGGACATCCTGCGCGGCGCGGCGGCCATCGCGGGACGCCTGATCTCCCGCAGCCTCGACGCACCCACCGCCGAGGCGCTGCTGATCCGGCGGTTGTTCGGTGCGGGTGGTGCGGCGGTCGACGCGGCGGCGGTGGCGCACGCGCTGAATCTGCCGTCGAGTGGTCCGGCGGCGGTGATCGGGTTCGTGCCGGTGGCCGCCGAGCAGGCGGTCACCGAGCCGGTCGTCCTGGGCACCGTTCTGCGTCTGCACGCCAGCTCTTTTCGCGGTGACTCGGTGACCGCCACGATCGGTGATCGCGTCTACGTGCTGCTGCCCGGCTATCGGTCCGCGCAGGCTGTGGCGGCCTGGACACGGCAGTTGCTCGAGCAGTTCGAAGCTCAGCGCTCGCTGTCGTTGCTGGCCGCGATCGCCTGCCCCGTCCCGGATCTCGGCCGGGTGGCCGAGGCACGCGCCGAGGTCGATCGAGTCCTCGACAGCACGGTCGCGACATCGTCCAGGAGCCGGGTGACCACCCTCGCCGAAGCGCGGACCGCGGTGCTGCTGGGTGAGGTGCTCGATCTGGTCGGGTCGCGGGCGGAACTGCGCGATCCACGGCTGCGGGCCCTGTTCGACTACGACCGCAAGCATTCCGCGAACCTGCGCGACAGCGTCGAGACCTATCTGCGCGAACACGGCGACGTGCGCAACGCCGCCGCGGCGCTGCGCGTGCATCCGAACACGTTGCGCTACCGGCTTCGTCGCGTCGAGGACATTCTCGGCATGGATCTCGACGACCCCGCCGATCGCCTGCTGCTGGAGATCCAGCTCGCCCTGCACCGCCGTCCCCGCACACGCGCGCAGAGCTGACGGCGCTCGGTACGCCGGTTCGGTGCTCGGCTTGCCGGTATCGCCCAGCGGCGTCGTCTATTGCTCGGAAAGAATTGTCTCCGAACAGGGTTGTGATCCCGGCGCACCGCAGGAGTGACCCGGGCAAATGGATGGATCTCGTCGGCGGTTCGACCTATGCTCGGCGGCGGCAAAGGAGGTTCTCATGTGTATGGCCAAGGTCCTCGCTTCGGCGTAGGTCTGTACTGACACCACGCTCCGAAGCGGCATACGGACCCTTTCCGGCCCTTCACAAGGAGCTATCCTTTGCGTGCCCTCATGTCCGCGCGCCTCGGCGCGGACTTCACCAAGCTCTGGACCGCCAGCGCGGTCTCCAATCTCGGCGACGGCTTCGGCATGGTCGCGGGCCCGTTGCTCACCGCTTCGCTGACCACCGATCCGGTGCTGATCGCCGGTGCCGGACTGGCACAGCAACTGCCCTGGCTACTTTTCTCTCTGTTCAGTGGCGCGATATCCGACCGGCTGAACCGTCAGCGGATGATCGTCGTCGTCGATGTCCTGCGTGCCCTCGTCGTGGGCGCGCTGGCCGTGGCCATCGCCACGGACACGGTTTCGATCGGGTTGTTGTACTGCGTTCTGTTCCTCTTGGGTGTCGGCGAGACTCTCGCCGATACCGCGGCCGCCGGACGGCTGCCCGCCATCGTTCCCTCCGAGCTGCTGCCCGACGCGAACGCCCGACTCGGACTGACCTTCTCGGTGATCAATATGTGGGTGGCCAAACCGGTAGGGGCCTGGTTGTTCGCGTTGTCCGCCGCTGCCCCGTTCGGGGTGAATGCGGCGACCTTCCTGCTGGCAGCGTTGATCGTGGCGGGCATGCGTCCGTACTCGGCGCCGTCGAGCGAATCCGGGGGGTTGTTCCGTGACATCCGCGAGGGGATCACCTGGATCCGGCGGCACAGGACGCTGCGCGCCTTGATCGTGACGATGGGGGTCATGCAGATTCCGTTCTGCGCGGCTTTCGCCACCTTCGTGCTATACGCGAAGATCCGACTCGGGGTGGGGGACGCCGGATTCGGGATCCTTCTCACCACCCATGCCGCGGGGGCGCTGGTCGGCTCGGCGTTCGCGGCCCGGCTCCAGCGGCGGTTCGGCGCGCTCGCACTGTTGCGGTTCGGTCTGGTGATGGAGACGTCCACCCACCTAGTCCTGGCGCTCACAGCCAGCGCATGGGTGGTCGGAGTGACGCTCGCGGTGTTCAGCATTCACGCGACGATCTGGGGCGTGGTGGTCTCGACCGTCAAGCAGCGGGCGGTCCCGGATCGTCTGCAAGGGCGGGTGGCGAGCGTGCACAGCTTGCTCGATGTCGCGGGCGTCGCCCTCGGCACGCTGCTCGGCGGCTTCCTGGCCCGGTGGTTCGGACTGACCGGCCCCTACTGGATCGCCTTCGCGGCGATGACCGCGATCACGATCATCGCTTGGAAACGGCTGCGTGGATGAGGGAGGCGCGGCAGCCTGTTCGCGGGAACGGCCGTTGTCCCGAGGTAGGACGCGCGAGTGGGCCGGATGGCCGAGAGTCGGCATGATCACCGGCGAACGACGTCGAAGACGATCCCCTCGATCGTGACTCCGGGCGCGAACGAGAACGCGACGCCTGTCGAGGTCGGTTTGTTCGCCCCGGCCTGACCGGCGATCCGTTCGAGCACGAAGATCAGTGAGACGCTCGACATGTTTCCGTACTCGGCGAGAACATCCCAGCTCGGCGACGAGGCTTCCGGCGGGAGGCCGAGCGATCGAGCGGATTCGAGCAAGATCTTCGGCCCCCCGGGGTGGATCGCCCACTCATCGATGTCCGGCTGTCGCAATCCATTGCGGCGCAGAACCTCCTCGACGACGGGAGCGACGCCGTTGTAGATGTACTGGGGTACGTTCTCCGACAGCTCGCACGTGATGGCGTCGTGGTTGACGCCGACCGCGATGCCGTCTTCGGTGCCCTCGAACAGGTGGGTGAAGTTGTCCCGGATGACGATCGTCCCGGCCGCGGCCTGCCGTGTGCCTCGGTCCGCCCCGACGACGACCGCGCCGCAGCCATCTCCGAACAGGCTGTGCCCCACCGCGTCGCTGACGTCTTCGACGGGGACGGCGTGCACCGAGTTGAGCTCGATGCACAGGACCATCGCCTTCTGGTCCGGGTTGGCCCGGACGAAATCCGAGGCGGCGCGAATTCCGTTCATCGCGGCCGCGCAGCCCATGAAGTTGACCACCAGGCGAGCGACCGACCGGGGCAGTCCGAGGTCTTCGACGACCGCGACGTCGACGCCGGGCGCCATGACGCCGGTGCTCGTGGCGAACACGACCAGTCCGAGGTCGGCCGGGTCGACACCGTCGAGCGCGCGCCGCGCCACATCGACCGCCAGTGGAACGGCGTGGCGGTAGAACAGATTCATGCGATCCTGGATCGTCGCCGGTTCGCCGTTGGGCGCATGATGTCGAGGATCCAGCGGGTCGACCGCGAATCGCCGGGTGTCGATCATGGTCTTGCGGAAGATGCGTCTGATCCGAGTTCGCTGCTCCGGATCGGTGAATTGCTCAGCTATCCAGTCCGCTGCGACGGATTGGTCGAGGACTTGGTTGGGCGCACCGGTCGCGATTGCTTCGATGACGGGTATGGTCGTCGGCGGCGCCGACGAAGTTGCCTGCTCGCGCGTGTGCCTAGCTGTTCGGGTGCGAAGTACGTGGTCGAGAGCGATTGACATAGAGCCGTTCTTCCTCGATCGAGCGATTGGGGGTTGGTACTCCAATCATCGAAGAGCAAATGTTTGGCAAATAGGAACCCCAGGGGTGAGGGTCCCCCACCCTGGGTCGGATGTCGCTCAGCGTGCGAGACCCATGCCGTCGGCAAGCCGTGATCTCGCCATGGGCGGCCGCAGCGGGACGTTGCGGCAGACCGATTGGCGCGTATGAGCATTCGTCTCGGTGCGAACGTCAGCCGGGCGCTTTGCGGCTCAGATGCTCCCAGGCGCGATATTGCGCCACACGCGCCTGAAGGTCCTGCTGGACCATGTCGAAGGATCCGGCGCCGACGATGAGACGCCGCGGCGGGTCCGGCAAGTCGACCAGTTCCATGATCACGGGGGCGGCAGTATCCGGTGCGGGGCCGGCGTCGTCGCCCCACATCTCGGTCAGCTTCTCGCGCAGCTCCTGGTAGTGCGGGTCGGGTGTCGTCATCGTGGTGCCCGTGGTGAACAAGCCGGTGTCATAGCCGCCCATCTGGACGATGGTGAGTTCGACGCCGAACTGCTCGGCCTCCATCGCCACGGCTTCGCTCACCGAGTCGAGCGCCGACTTGCCGGCTGCGTACAGGCCGACCATCGGAAAACCGCCGCCGGTGCCCATCGTCGTGACCTGCAGGATGCGCCCGCCGCCCTGCGCGCGCAGGTAGGGCAGCACGGCCTGGGTCACCCAGATCGCGCCGAACAGGTTGACGTCGAAATGAGCTCTGATCTGCGCCTCGGTCGCCTCCTCCACCATGCCCAGGAGCATGGCGCCCGCGTTGTTGACCACGATGTCGAGCCTGCCGAAGGCCGCGAACGCCTGCTCCGCGGCCGCGAACACGGCTGCGCGGTCGGTGACGTCGACCGGCAGCGGTACCAGGTCGTCGGGATATCGCCGGGCGAGTTCGGCGAGGGGCTCGACGTTACGCGCGGCCCCGACCACCTGGTCGCCCGCCCGCAGTGCCGCCTCCGCGAACGCCCGGCCCAGTCCTCGTGACGCACCCGTGATGAACCACACCCGGGCCATGGGCTCCACCTCCTCTTGCTTGGTCTGTTGTGACGAGACAAGACGGTACGTCTCGAGTGGTCCGCTGTCAAGACGGTCCGTCTCGTCTTGCATTCGTGTTAGTATCCGGGCATGGTCAAACAGCCCGATCCCGCCCGTCGCAGCGAGCGTTCCCGGCAGGCCATCCTCACCGCGACCCGAGAGTTGGTCTCCGAGATGGGATACGCCAAGCTCTCCATCGAGGCCATCGCGGCCAAGGCCGGTGTGGGCAAACAGACGATCTACCGCTGGTGGCCCTCCAAGGGCGCGGTGGTCCTGGACGCCTTCCTGGCGCTCAGCGAAGGCGGCCCGGAGCAGAGCATGGCGCTGCCCGACACCGGCGACCTGGAAGCCGACCTCAAAGTGGTAATGCGGGCGACGGTGGCCGAGTTCGCCGACCCTGCCTTCGAGGGCCCGATCCGCGCGCTCAACACCGAGATCATCAACGACCCCGCCCTGGCCGCCCAATACCGCGCCAAACTGGCCGGACCCCTGGACGAGGCCAAGAAGCACCGGCTGCGCAGCGCGCAACGAGCCGGGCAACTCGCCGCCGGCGCCGACCTCGACCTGGCACTCGAACTGCTGTACGCGCCCCTTTACCAACGCTGGCTGCTCCGCTCCGGCCCGCTCACCACCGAATACGCCGACGCCCTCGTCGAAATCTTTCTCAAAGCCATGCGACCGGACAGCGCCGGGTAAGGTGCGTGCGCCTCGGGCCAGGCGGCGGCACCGCTGCGCCATATGCCTGCCGAACGGGTCCGCGGCGCTCTACAGTTGAGCGCAAGAACCCGGGCCATGGCCCCGGGAAGGCGTTCGGCTCGGTCCGCGCAGGACACCCTCCGGGTCCCCGTCACGGAGGACGACGAGATGACGACGCGAGGTCAGACGCTCGAGGTGGGTTCGCGATTCGGGCCGTATCGCCTGGATCGTTTGATCGGTCGTGGCGGCATGGGGGAAGTGTTCGAGGCATACGACACGGTCAAGGACCGCACCATCGCCTTGAAGGTGCTGCCCGAACGCCTGCACGACGACCCGGTGTTCCGGGAGCGGTTCCGGCGCGAATCGCATGTCGCGGCGCGGCTGCAGGAACCGCACATCATCCCGATCCACGACTACGGCGAGATCGACGGCCGGCTGTTCATCGACATGCGGCTGGTCGGCGGCGCCAGCCTCCGCGCGCTGCTGAACGAGCAGGGGCCGCTGGAGCCGGAGCGGACGGTCGCGATGGTCCGGCAGGTGGCGGCGGCACTGGACGCCGCGCACGCCGACGGCTTGGTGCACCGCGACATCAAGCCGGACAACATCCTGCTCACCCCCGACGGGTTCGCCTATCTGGTCGACTTCGGGATCGCCCAGTCGGCCACCGGCGAAAGTCTCACCGGCGACGGCTCGGCGATCGGATCGTTCCACTACATGGCGCCGGAGCGCTTCCACTCCCGCGCGGTCACCCCCGCCGCCGATATCTACGCCCTCACCTGCGTGCTGTACGAGTGCCTGACCGGTTCGCGGCCGTACCCGAAGGACACCGAGGCGCAGATCGTCTCGGCGCACCTGTTCGAGCCGCCGCCCCGGCCGCACTCCCGTCGCCCCGATCTCCCCATCCGGTTGGACGCGGTGGTCGCGCGCGGCATGGCCAAAGACCCGCAGGCGCGGTACGGCACGGCGGGTGAACTCGGGGCGGCCGCCCAGGCGGCGACAGTGGAGGCCGCAGGCCCCGGCCATTCTCCGGAACGGCCGACCGAACCGGGGGACGGGAGTCCTTCGCCCGTCGCGGGTGCGGCGGCGACCGGAACGCCGCCGGGTCGCGAGCACGACGGGCGGCGATCACGCCGCCGCCGAGTGCTCCGGGTGTTCGCCCTGCTGTGCGCCGTCCTGCTCGCCGCCACCCTCGGCGTCCTCGGCTGGGAGCTGACCCGGCCGGACACCGGCACCGCCGTTCCCGACGCGAGCGCCCCGAACGGCCCGGACGTCGAACTGCTGTCGCTGGTCGGCCCGTCGGGCTACAAACGCGCCAACTGCGTGCACGAGGACGCCGATCCGCCCACCGTCGCGGTCGTGTTCTGTGCCGCGAATCCCGCGGCGAGCGATCCCGCGGCGCGGTTCCTGCGATTCGGCGATGTCGACCAACTGCGCGGCTACACCTCGGCGTTGCTGGCAAGCCTGCAAGGACACAACTGTCCCGGAGATCCGCCGGGGCAGGACGGACCCATGCTGCGCGACGGCGCGGAAGTCGGCCGCAAGTCGTGTTTTCTCAGCAAGGTGGACGATCCCGCCGCGCCGCGGCCCGCACTGCTGATCACGGACGAGCAGGCGTTGGCGGCGGCGCTGTACCTCTGGGAGCCCGCCGAGCAGCAATACCGCGACTATGTGGCCGCGCGCAGCGGCTTCGGCTTCCGTACCCCCGGTACGGGCCGGGATCCGGACTACTACACGCAGGCCGACCGTGCGGTGCTCAACCATCTGGCCGGTGATTTCGGTCCGGCCAACTGCCGCCACGCCGATCCGCCGCCCGGTCCGGCGGACGCGGTGCTGGCCTGCGGTACGAAGGCCGGGTTTCCGTCCGCGGAGTTCTACGGCTTACCCGACCAGGAATCCGCGACCTACCTGTACGAGGCCAATCGCGCACAGTTCTCGGGTCATGTGTGCGGTAGCGGCGAACCGGGCGACGACGTGTGGCGGCAGGACGGCGACGTCCTCGGCCGCTTCTTCTGCTACCCGAACACCGATCCCGCACTCGGACCCAGTTGTCTGTTCGTGGTGCACCACAAGTTCGCGATCGCGGGGCATTTCTGCACGCTGCGCGCCGATCATCCGGACGAGGGGCCCAAGAGCGAAGCCGACTTGACGGCGTGGTTCCACCGCTACTTCGGCTAGGCCCTGAACAGGCCGTGGGCGCGATAACCGGCGCCTTGGCCTCGGCCACCGCCAGCGCAGCGGTGATCGGAGTGATCTTCTTCGCACTTTGGATGATCAACGCAGCACTGCGGATACTGCTCGGCGGCAGTCTGATCGGCGAGCGCCGCAAACCCGATGCGGCGGAACAACACTGACCTAGCCGCGCACACAGCCGACATCACGGCGTTGATCATCGACGACATCTTCGGTGGCGATCTCGTTGTTCGCGAAGCCTCTTGGCGCACCGAAGTCGAGGGATATCACTGGTAGAACCGCCTACCGAGCGGTGACCCGCGAGTTCCGGCGCGGTCAGGCGATCTCCGCCGGCCGGATCGTGGAGCGGCTGCCGGGATCGACACGGCATCGCTGGGCGGAATACCTGATGCTGCGGGCGCGGGTGCGCAGTCAGCTCGGGGTGTCCCCCCTCCGGTCTGATCGCGGCAAGACCCGCTATCGAAGCGTTCACACGCGACATCGACAGAGCCGATTACCATCGGGAACGATCGTGCGGGCCGTGCACTCGGCGGGCAGCCGTGGGTACCACGGGTCGACGAAAGGTGAGATGGGCAATCAGTTTCGCGGCCTGATCGACACACTGCGATCCAGATCGGTCGAGGCGTGCCGAGAGTTGTGCGGCGGTGTGGCCGAAGGATACCGATGGGGATTCGTCCGGCCCTTGGCGGATATCGTCGAATCCTTCCAGCACCTCGATCAGCGCGGGTACGTCCGATTCGAGCCGAGCGCGGCCGAGTTGGCAATGCGCAGGGTGAGCGACCCGCTCGTACGATTGGGCAAAGGCATCGGCTGGACGTACCGCGCCAGGTCTCCCGGCGGAGGTTTTTCGGTGTACAAGCCGGGATACCTGGAAGACATGTCGGACGGGAATGCCCCCATACCGTTGCGGTACGGCATTCCCTTCGGGGCAGGACACCTCGCCTACCGCGAGCAGGCCGCCTACCGCGTCGACGAAGCTCTCGGATTCGGTCGGGTCCCGCCCACAACGGTCGCCGACGGCCCGTATGGCCTCGGCTCGAACCAGATCTGGGTGCACTCCGGCCCGGCGCACCCGGTCACGCTGGTCGAGGATCTGTCTCCGGAACAACGGGCCACGCTCGAAATCAAAGCCGGGCTGCGCCACCTGATCACCGGGTATCCGCGGGTGCAATGCGAACAGATGGCGGTGCTGGATTACGTCATCGGCAACACCGACCGCCATCTCGGAAACTACCGCACCGGGCGGCACGGCGAGATCGTTGCCATCGACCATCAGCTGTCGTTTCCCGAGTCGCCGGATCCACGGATCGGTATTCGCTCCGGCTTCGTCAAACAATTCCTCGACGTCGAATTGAGCGAGGAGGTCATGGCACAGGTGAGAGCGGTCGATCTCAATCGGCTGCGCGCGGCCCTGCTCGACAGCAAAATCAGCGAGAAGGCCGTGGACGGCGCGCTCGCTCGGTTGGTCGAGATTCGCACGCACGGCAAGATCACCGGCGCGGCTTGGCCCGGCGAGTTCACCGGATTGCGGGTGCCCTGGCATTTCACCGAACCGTTGCCGGTCGGGTGGATCGAAAAGGTCAGGCACATGCCCGAATACGAGAACGGTGTGGTCGAGGTCAGCGACTAGGTGACCTAGCGCCTCGGCCCGGCGCCGCATGTCGAAGCTCGCCACGGCGGCACCTGTTGTGTCGCGCCGGAGCCGAGCGCTGGACAACCGATGACCGACGGTCTAGACAAAAAATGCGGTCGACCGTATGGTTTCATTATGGATAGTGTCGGGATGATGGCCCTGGCGACAGAGCTCGCCATGGTCAAGAGTCGACAGGACGTGCCGGCGGCATTGCGCCTCATGCATCCGGAGATGATCTTGGAGGCGCCCGCCTTCGGGACGGTGGCGCGCGGACTGAGGGACAACGAGGTCGCACTGCAAACCTTCTTCGCCTCGTTCCCGGACTATGACATCGAACTGGGCGGACGCGCGGCGGACGGAGAGACGCTGGTGTGCTGGGGCACGGCGCGAATGACCATGGCGCACAACCGGTTCGGAGTCGAGCCGAACGGCCGGCGGGCCGAGCTGCCGGTGTTCCTCCGCTTCGCGTTCGCGGACCGGCTGATCGCGGAAGAGTACTTCCACATCGATTTGGCGGAGCTGTGCGCCCAGTCGGGCGTCTCCACCGACGCGGTACGGCGGAAGCTGTTCGGAGGGAGATGAATCGTGGACGCACGGGTCAAGGACGTCGCCGGAATCGAGACCCGGCCACTGTTCGATGTCGTGGTGGATCTGGCGCCGCCCCTGCCCATCGGGAACGGGCGGGTGCTGTTCGGAGCGGCCGGTGGGTCGTTCGAGGGGCAGAAGCTGCGCGGCGCGGTGGAACCGGGCGGGGGTGATTGGGCGCTGTTCCGGCAAGACGGGAGCATGATGCTCGATGTCCGGCTCACCCTGCGGACCGACGACGGCGCCCTGCTGCAGATGACCTATGGCGGGCGGTGGGCCATGCCGGAGGAAGTGCGGGCCGAGATCGGGAATCCGGCCACGCGGCATCTCGTCGATCCGGAGCGCTATTACTTCCGCACCACGCCGGTGTTCGAAACCGGTGCGCGAAATTATCTGTGGGTCAACGACCTCGTGTGCGTGGGCTCGGGATATCCAGTCGAGGGCGGCATCGCCTATCGCGTTTTCGAGGTCCTTTGATCCGGGGCTTCGTGGTGGATGCGGCCATGTTCGACTCTTGGATATCGGGGACGAGTCGACTGTGGGTCGCAGCGGCATTGTGGCGAGACCGATCGGACAGTGCTCGATATTCGCCGGAATGCCGATGATTCGCGTGGAAATCCCGCCGGAGGACGCGCAGACGCCCATCGTCAGCACGTAGGTACAGCAGCTTCTGGAACGGGAAGGCGTACATCGCGACCGTGCACGAAGCCAGCAGCGCGATCAGCAGCTGCCGGCCGCCGTGAACGCGAACATCGTGATGCAGTCGCCGGTGCGCGCCACGCAGATGGTGAACGCCCTGCCTTGGGCGCGGAATGGTGAATTTGCGGTGCGGCTCTGGCGCCGTGGAGGACCGAGTACTACCCGGCTGTTCCCGCATGACCCAGCGCCATCACCGTCGGCGCCACCATCGGCACCCTGGTCGGCGGCATCGGGCGGCGCGGCCGTCGGCTGTGTCCCGGCGAAGTAGATATTGGCGACCCGACGAAACGTTCGTTGGGGGACACCCGACCCCGTCCGATCACCGCCGGGCGGGGTCTTCGGCGTTCCGGGCGGCCGGGCTCAGCGCGGTCGGGCGACGTCGAGCAGTATCCGCAGCAGATCTTCGGGAGCGTCTCGCATCAGGTTGTGCCCGCTGTCGAGCGCATGGGTCGTCCACCCGGCGTCGTGCCGCAATCGCTGATAGGTGGCGGTGAACGGCGAGGGGGTTTCCCACCCGGTGGCGTAGACGTAAACCTTGCGCCGGATATGGGCGAGATCCCCGGTGAGCGTGAGCGGTTGGAGAACCGACGCGAGCGGGTGCGCCGTGGCTCGTGGTCGAAGAAGGGCAGCGGCCGGACGGCGTCACCGGTGTCGACCACGTCCAGATACCACCGCCGTTCTTCCTCCGAAACCAACGCGTGGCATCGACGAGATCGGGGTGGCCGGACTGTGTGCGCGGCTCGGGGTGTCCAAGGAGACCTTGTATCGGCACTTCGGCACCAAAGACGGGCTGGTTCGAGCGGTGCTCGAGGTGCGCAGTGAAAGGGTGGGCGCGCGGCTGGTGAGGGCCGTGGAGTCGGCCGGTGACGATCCCGCCGGGCAGTTGGTCGCGGTCTTCGACGTGCTGGAGGAGTGGTACGCACAACCCGCCTTTCGCGGCTGTGCGATGGTGAACGCGGCAGCCCAGCACTATGACGGCGAGGTGCGGGCGATCACCGCGCGGCACCTGCATCGCTATCTCGACCTCTTCGCCGGTATCGCCGCCCGTGCCGGAGCGGAGAATCCGGACGTCCTGGGTCGTCAATTGCTCATGCTGGTGGAGGGGGCGACAGTCGTGGCGGCGATGCACGGCACGGCGGGTGTCGGCCGGCAGCCTCGCGCCGCCGCTGCGGCCCTGCTCGCCGCCGGCACCTGAGCGGCTTCGTCTTCGCGGAGCGCTCCCGCTTCCTATTGTCGTCGGCCGGGATGCTGTCGTCCGGCGCCGATTCGTGCTATCGAGAACGGATGACGCCGACGCGCTCCTTCTACGATGTCGTGATCGTCGGCGGCGGGCACAACGGTTTGGTGGCCGCCGCGTACTCGGCACGGGCCGGGCGGTCGGTGCTTGTGCTGGAACGGCAGGCGCACACGGGTGGCGCCGCGGTGTCGGCGCGGGTGTTCGCGGGCGTCGACGCGCGGCTGTCACGGTATTCGTATCTGGTGAGTCTGCTGCCCCGGGCGATCGTCCAGGATCTGGGCTTGCGGTTCGAGACGCGGCGGCGGTCGGTCTCGTCCTACACGCCGGTCGGTGACGGGGGTCTGCTGGTCTCGTCGGCGCAGGCGCGGACGGCGGCGAGTTTCGCCCGGCTGACCGGGTCGGATCGAGAGTTCGCCGCGTGGCGGCGGTTCTACGAGTCCACGGGGCAGTTGGCCCGGCGGGTCTTCCCGACGCTGACCCGGCCGCTTCCGTCCAAGGAGGCGCTGCGGCACATCGTGGACGACGCGGCCACCTGGGAGGCGCTGTTCGAGCGGCCGCTGGGCGAGACGATCGAGTCGACCTTCGACGACGACGTCGTGCGCGGGGTGGTGCTCACCGACGCGTTGATCGGCACATTCACCCATGCCCACGATCCGTCGCTGCGGCAGAACCGCTGCTTCCTCTATCACGTGATCGGTGGGGGAACCGGCGACTGGGACGTGCCGGTCGGCGGCATGGGCGCGCTGACCGACGCGCTGGCCGAGGCCGCGCGTGCGGCAGGCGCGGAGATCGTCACCGGCTGCGAAGTGACGAGCATCGAAACCGACGGCCGCACAGCGGAGGTCGGCTATCCGGACGGAAAGGTCGGCGCGCGTCACGTGCTGGCGAACGTCGCGCCGTACACACTCGCCGGACTGCTCGGTGACACACTGCCGCCGAAACCCGAAGGCGCGCAGCTGAAGATGAACATGCTGCTGCGCCGTCTTCCGCGGCTGCGCGACGCCGAGGTCGATCCGCGCGCGGCATTCGCCGGGACCTTTCACATCGGCGAGTCCTACGCTCAGCTCGACCGTGCCTACGGCGAGGCCGCGATCGGCCGTATCCCGTCCGCGCCGCCCGCCGAAATCTATTGCCATACCTTGACCGACCCGACGATCCTGGCGCCCGAACTGGCCGCGGGTGGCGCGCACACCCTCACGCTGTTCGGGCTGCACGCTCGCGGGAAGCTCTTCGCCGCCGATCACGAGGCGGCGAAGAACCAGATCGTGGAAGCCACGCTGGCGCAATTGGATTCGGTGCTGGCCGAGCCGATCGCGGACTGCTTGGCGACGGATGCCGACGGCGCGCCCTGCTTCGAGGCGAAGACGCCGATCGAACTCGAGCGCGAGGTCGGCCTGCCCGGTGGACACATCTTCCACCGGGATCTGGCCTTCCCCTATTTCCCGGAGGACGCCGACCCGGCCGACCCCGCCGCCCGGTGGGGCGTCGCGACCGGCCACCGCAATGTGTTCCTGTGCGGTGCGGGGGCGATCCGCGGCGGCGGCGTCAGCGGCATCCCCGGGCACAATGCCGCGATGGCTGTGCTCGACGCCGATCAGGCGGGCTGAGCGCGCAGCGCGATCTTGGCGGCGCGGCCCGGCGTCTCGGTGGCGATCGCGGCGTCCGCCGCGGCCTCCAGCGGATACGCGCCTTCGACGTCCAGCCGCAGCACGCCGCGGGCCGCGAGGTCGACCAATTCGCTGATGAGCTGTCCGCGGTGCTCGGGGTCGATCTCCTCGATCCGCTTGGCGCCCCAGAAGCCCTTGACCACGGTCTGACCGAAGATGAGACGGCCCGGATCGAGTGCGAGCGGCTGACCCGACAGCGCGCCGAAGGAGATCAGCTGGCCGCCGGGTGCGAGCAACGCCACTTCATCGGCTGCCGCGCGCCCGCCCACCTGATCGACCGCCCGGAGGATCGGAGCGCCCGACGTCGCCGCTTCCACTTGGTCGCGCCAGCCCTCGCTCTCGGTGTCGAGCACCGGCTCGTAGCCGAGTTCACGCAGCGCCGCGGCCGAGCCTGGGCCGCGAACCAGATTCAAGACGCGCAGACCGCGTTGCCGCGCGAAGACGTTGACGAGCCTGCCGACCGCGCCATTGGCGGCATTGATCGCCAGCCACTCGCCGGAACGCAGACCGAGATCCTCGATCAGCATCAGCGCGCTCAGCGGCATGGCCAGCAGCTGCGCCGCGGTCTCGTCGGGCACCGTGTCCGGCAGTGGAACGACCTGACGAGCCGGGACGACGAAGTACTCGGCCCACACGTTCTGCGCACCGGAGACCGTCACTCGCCGGCCGACCGACATGTGGGTGACCCCGGGGCCCACCGCGTCGACGCGCGCGACCGCCTCGCTGCCCGGGACGGCGGGCAACTCGGGCCGGTAGCCGTACACGCCGCGCACGATGGCCAGGTCGTGATTGTGGATCGGCGACAGGATCAGCGCGAGCCGCACCTCGCCAGGCCCGGGTTCGGGTACCGGGCGTTCGGCGGTGGTCAGCACGTCCTTCGGTTCGCCGAATCGTTCGATGACTACGGCACGCATATCCGCTCCTTCTCGATCAGTCGTCGGCGACAAGGACCTGGACGTCGATGTTGCCGCGGGTCGCGTTGGAATACGGGCACACCTGGTGTGCCTTGTCGGCGAGCGCCTGCGCGTCCTCCCGGGACAGATGGGGGAGCGAGACCTCCAGCGTAACCGCCAAGCCGAAGCCGCCGGCGCCGTTCGTGCCGATGCCGACCTTCGCGCCGACCGCCGAGTCATCGATGTTCGCCTGCGCCTGCTTGCCGACCAGGCGCAGCGCGGAATGGAAGCACGCCGCGTAGCCCGCCGCGAACAGCTGCTCGGGGTTGGTGCCCTCGCCGCTGCCGCCCATTTCCTTGGGAGCCGACAGGCCGACATCGATCTTGCCGTCGGTGCTGCGTGCGTGGCCGTTGCGGCCGTCCCCGGTGGCCAGGGCCTCGGCGGTGTAGAGGATCTGCATGTCTAGTCTCCTTCGTTCACTTGTGACTTCAGCGCGTCGGTCAGTCGGTGCAGGATGTCGCGCAACGCGACGACGTCGTCCATCGACAGGCCACTGGCCTCGGCCATCTGGGCCGGGATGTCGCCCGCCTCGGTCCGCAGCGCGCGCCCGCGCTCGGTGAGCCGGATGTCGACGCGTCGCTCGTCGGCGGCCGACCGCCGCCGCTCGACCAGTCCCGCCGCCTCCAGCCGCTTGAGCAGCGGGGAGAGCGTGCCGGAATCCAGGTCGAGCGCGTGGCAGACATCGCCGACGCTGCGTTCGTCGCGTTCCCACAGCGCCAGCATCACCAGGTACTGCGGATAGGTGAGCCCGAGCCGTTCCAGCTTCGGGCGGTAGACCGCCGTCATCGCCCGGGACGCCGCGTAGAGCGGGAAGCACAGCTGCTTGTCGAGGGTGAGGTGATCGGTCATGAGCAATAACGTAGTGAGCAATTTTATTGTGCACAATAGAAATGACCGGTAACGCTCGTCACAGCACCAGCATCCGAGGCGCTACGGCAGTGCGGCCGACCGACCTCGGTGCCGATTCCCTCGGTGGCTCACCGGGCCGGGAAACGCAGGACGCGATCGTCACCGTCCGCGGGGTCGCCCCGGCCGTCGGTGTTGGAGGTGGTGAGCCACAACGCGCCGTCCGGTGCGACCGCCACGGTGCGCAACCGGCCGTAACGGTCACGGAGTTCGGCTCGAGGGCCACCCGTGCGACCTTCCGTGAGCGGCACGGTCCACAGCCGCTCGCCCCGCAACGCGGCGGCGTACAAGGTGTCCCCGGCGATGGCGATGCCCGAGGGGGAGGATTCGGCGGTGGTCCAGGTCACCAGCGGATCGGTGAAGCCCCGGTCGGCGCCGCCCGAGCCCTCGACGTCGGGCCAGCCGTAGTTGCGGCCGGGCTCGATCAGATTGATCTCGTCGAACCGGTTCTGGCCGAACTCCGCCGCGAACAATCGGCCGTCCCGGTCCCATGCCAGTCCTTGCACGTTGCGGTGGCCGAGACTGTAGACCGGCGAGCCGGTAGACGGATTGCCCGGAGCGGGGCGGCCTTCGGGAGTCAAGCGGAGGATCTTCCCGTTCGGGCTTGCCGGATCCTGCGATCGTCCGGCTTGCCCGGCGTCGCCGGTCCCGGCGTACAGCATGCCGTCCGGTCCGAACGCGATCCGCCCACCGTTGTGGTTTCCCGCCTCGGCGATTCCGGCGATCAGCACCTCCGGCCGGCCGTCGAGCCGGAACCGCACGATGCGGTTGTCCGTCTCGGTGGTGAAATAGGCGTATACGTAGGGATTTTCCGCGTAATCCGGCGCGACGGCGAGTCCCAGTAGTCCGCCTTCGCCGCGTGCCGCGACATCTGGCACTTGATACACCTGCTCCGGCGCACGGCCCGCGGCGACGCGCAGTATCCGTCCGGAGTCCCGCTCGGAGACCAGCGCGGCGCCGTCGGGCAGGAAGGCCAGGCCCCACGGAACATCGATGTCGGTCGCGACTTCCTCGGCGGCACCGAGGTCGGGCCACCCCGCCGGGTCGCTCGGTGCGATGGTGCCTGCACTCGCGGGCGGCGGGCTGCTCGGTCCGGCCGGGTTCTCTTCGCCACATGCCGCCACCGCCGTCACCAGGAGCACGGCGATCACCGCACGCGCTCGCGGCGCCTGCGAGTCCGCCCTCGCCATGGGGCCTCCGGTCATGCGCTGCCCTCGCGCGGCCCATCGCGATCGACGGCCGGAACCCGCGCCTCGCAGAGGCGCTCGGATCCCGAGGAAGCGGCCCGCAGTCGACATCAGCCCAGATACGTTCCGTACCAGTCCAATACGCGACGCCACGCCTCGGTGGCCGCTGTGGCGTCGTACCGCTGGCCGGTGTCGTTGAAGAAGGCGTGCTCGGCGTCGGGTGCGGTGAAGATCTGGTTCGGGTTGCCCGAGCGGGCCAGTGCCGCTTCGGCGGCGGGCCTGGAGGCGTTCACCCGAGCGTCGGACGCCGCGTACACCCCGAGCACCGCCGCCTTCGACGCGGACAGATCACCATTGTCCGGGAAAGGCCCGTAGAAGGGCGTCGCCGCGGCCAGCGGTGACGGGCCGGAGGCCAGGAGCAACCAGGTCAGGCCACCGCCGAAACAGAAACCGGTGGCGCCGAGCTTCTTACCCTCGACCCGGCGCTGGAGTTCGTCGAGCCCGGCGCGCAAATCGGCGACGAGCTGTTCGGGTGGAATACGTCCGAGTTCGGCGGTGGCCGCGGCCGGATCGGTGAACGCGGCCGTGCCGCCGCGCGCGGAGAGGAGGTCGATCGCGAGCGCGGAGTATCCGGCGCCCGCGAATCTGCCTGCCACCGAACGGATGTGGTCGGTGAGACCTTTGTTCTCGTGGACGACGAGCACACCGCCCCGTGGTTGCGGAGCGGGTGCCCAGGCGGCTTGCAACGACGTCCCGCCGGCGCCGGTGAACGTGACGGGGGTGGCGGGGAGTGCGGAGGCGGCACCGGGTGGCGGCGTAGGGGACGAAGGGGACGGCGCCCGCTCGGAGCTTCCGTTGTCGCTGTTCGCGCAGGCGGCCAGTAGGGCGGCCGCGGTGGTGCCGCCCAGCCCGAGCAGCCCCAGCCTTCGCAGTGCCTCCCGCCGGGTGAGTATGCCGTCGGCGTGATCGGCCGCGATCTCCTCCGCGATGTAGCGCTGCAGCGGCGTCATGCGCCTCACCATAATCCGCATCGCCCGCGCCTGGGCGGCGTTCACCCGCTGTCCGCCCGCGACAAACCGGCCCGACCGCACCTCCCACAAGATTTGCCAGCAGATTGCTAAGTTCGGCGCCAAGTCGGGCAATCGATGGCCGGTCTGTGAGCCGGATACCGGTCGAGGGAGCGAGATGGCATCGCGGCGTGTCGTGGGACGAACGTTGATCAGGGCGGTCCGGATGGCGGCCACGGCCGTGGTGCTGGCGACCGTGGGTCTCGCGACGGCGCCCGCGGTGGCGGAGCCGTCGGTGGACGCGCACCGGGTGCGGTGGACCGCGTTGCACGACGGTCCCCAGCCGTATGCCGACGTGCACATCGACTGGGACGTCCCGATCCGGATGAGCGACGGTGTCGTGCTGAAGGCCAACGTCTACCGGCCGGTGAAGCAGGCAGGCGTGGTGGAGCAGCAGCCGCTGCCGACCATCGTGAACCTCACGCCGTACACCAAGCTCATGACCAATCTGATCGATACGGCGCTCGCCGTGCCCGGATTACAGCCGCTGACGCTGCGGCTGGTGAACCGGGTGAACCTGTCCCGGACGCCGGTCAGTGGTTTCGGTGACCTGCTGCACGCGGTCGACGGCGGCACCGTGCAGACCGTGCTCGGTCTCGATCGCAACCTGATCCGTGCCGGATACACCCAGGTTGTCGTCGACGTGCGCGGTACCGGTTTCTCCCAGGGGGAGTGGGACACCCTCGGCGAGCGGGAACAGCTCGACACCCGTGAGGTGATCGAATGGGCTGCCGCGCAGCCGTGGTCGAACGGCCGGATCGGGATGAGCGGCGGCTCGTACTCCGGAATCAACCAGCTCCGTGCCGCCGAGAACGCCCCCGCGCCGCTGAAGGCGATCTTTCCCGTGGAACCGGGCAGCGATCTCATGCGCGACGTCGTCGCCCCGGGCGGCGGTGTGGGGACGACGTTCCTTCCGATGTGGCTCAGCACCGTCAACCAGTTGAAGCTGATTCCCGACGTGCGGTCGATGCTGAACGGCACGTTCGACTGGCAGTGGCTGCACGAACGGATGTCCGACCCGGCCAGCAATGTCGACCTGCTGGCCCAGGCGCTGCTCACCCCTTCGCTCGATCACGTGCCGCCCGCGCTGGCCGACGCGCTGGACGCCGACAGTTACTTCCGGCGCGGCATCCAGGGACATCCGGAACGCATCACGGTGCCCACCTTCGTCTACGGCGGCTGGCACGACATCTTCGCCAACAGCGCGACCAAGCTCTACAACGCGATTCCGCTGCCCGCGGGCAAGAAACAACTGATCGTCGGCGACACCTATCACGCGAATCCCGGTGCGGGGACCGGTGTTCCCGGCGCGCCGCCGCGGCTGGACGTGTTGCAGCGGATCTGGTTCGACAAGTGGTTGAAGGACATCGACCACGGCTTGGGCGAGTTCGGGCCGATCACCGTGTGGGAACAAGGCGGCGGCTGGATCACCCTCGGGCAGTTCCCGCAGAAGGACTTCAACCATCGCCGCGTGTACCTGTCGGCCGCGCCGAGCGGCACCGCCGGAAAAGCCGTGCACGACGGATCGTTGACGATGAGCGTTCCGGACGAACGGCGGACCTTGACGGTGGCGCCGGGCCTGGCCGCGGCGTGTTCCCGCGACACCGCGCAGGGCTCGGCCGGGATGGCCGCGGTGCTGGACGTGTGCGCGAAGGACTCGCGAATCGCCGAGCGCAACGCGCTGACCTTCACCAGCGTGCCGATGACCGAGCCCACGGTCATCTCGGGCCCGGTGAACGTGCATCTCAACACCGTGCACGACGCCGCCGACGGCTACTGGAGCGTCACGGTGAACGACGTCGCACCCGACGGCTCGTCGAAGGTGCTGACCACCGGGCAGCTCACCGCCTCACTGCGCGCCATCGACGAACAGAAGAGCGGCCGCACGCCGACCGGCGACCTGACCGACCCGTTCAACCCGATCACCCTCGACAGTGTGCAGCCGGTCGTGCCCGGTGAGCCGGTGGCGTTGGACATCGCGGTCATCCCGACTCAAGCGGTGCTGCAACCCGGACATCGGCTGCGGATCGACGTCTTCGCGGCCAACTCGCCGAAGGCGCTGGCCTTCCGGCCGATGCTCAACAACACCGAACTGAAGCCTCAGCACCTCAGGTTGGATCCGTCGGCGCCGAGCTTCGTCATCGTGCCGACCAACCGCCCGCTGGGCTGAGCCGCGTGGGCTGCTCCGAAGAGCGACCCACGCGAACTCACAGTTGCGAGCCCACCTCCGCGGAAATCAACTCGAGATGCCCGAGATCGCTCAGATCCAGCACCTGAAGGTAGATGCGGCTGGTGCCGATCTCGGCGTACCGGCCGATCTTGTCCACCACCTCGGCGGGAGAGCCCGCCAGGCCGTTGGTCTTCAGCTCGTCCACCTCGCGTCCGATCGCCGCGGCCCGGCGCGCCACCTCGGCGTCGTTCGCACCGACGCAGACCACCAGCGCGTTGGAGTAGACCAGATCGTCGGCCGCGCGGCCGCGCGCTTCGGCCGCGGCGCGCACCCGGTCGAACTGCCGCGCGCTGTCCTCGATCGAGGAGAACGGCATGTTGAACTCGGTGGCGTACTGCGCTGCCAGCCGGGGGGTGCGGGTGGCGCCCTGCCCGCCGATCACCACCGGCACCGGATCCTGCACCGGCTTGGGCAGGGCGGGGGAGTCGGTGATCTGGTAGTACTTGCCGTCGTAGCTGAAGGTGTCGCCGAGTTTCGTCGCCCAGAGCCCGGTGATGACGGCCAGCTGTTCTTCCAGCCGGGCGAATTTGTCGGCGGGGAAGGGGATGCCGTAGGCGGCGTGCTCCTCGGCGAACCAGCCGCTGCCGAGGCCCAGCTCGACCCGGCCGCCGGACATCTGATCCACCTGCGCGACCTGGATCGCCAGCGGGCCGGGCAGCCGGAAGGTGGCGGCGGTGACCAGGGTGCCCAAGCGGATCCGCTGGGTCTCCCTGGCCAGACCGGCGAGGGTGATCCAGGCGTCGGTGGGGCCGGGCAGCCCGTCGGCGCCGCCCATGCTCAGGTAGTGGTCGGAGCGGAAGAACGCGTCGAAGCCCAAGTCCTCGGTGGCCTTGGCAACGGTGAGCACTGTGTCATAGCTCGCGCCCTGCTGCGGCTCGGTGAAGATGCGTAGTTCCATGTCTCCCGACCCTAGTCTGTCGGCCGATCGGCGACTCGCGCCGATGGTCGCGCTTTGTCCGGCCGATCGCGTAGTTGCGGTCCTCGAAATCCAGAGGCGCTCGGTGCGATCGTCACTGCACGGGCCGACGAAGTGCCCAGCCGTGGGATTGTGGCCGATGACAAGTTCGCGAGCACGAGATGCGCCACCGTAGGGGAAGAAGGTTCGAGTGCGCGATGTACCGGTGATCGTCGTGATGGGGGTGTCGGGTTCGGGAAAGACGACGGTCGGCACCCGGTTGGCCGACGCGCTTCGCGTCGAGTACGCCGAAGGCGACGACTTCCACCCGCCCGCGAACGTCGCGAAGATGGCGGCAGGCACGCCGCTGGGCGACGCCGACCGCGAACCCTGGCTCGACGCCCTGGCCGCCTGGATGGCCGAGCGACGCGGCCGGGGAGCTGTCGTCACCTGCTCCGCCCTGAAACGGGCATACCGCGACCGGCTACGCGCGAGTGCCCCCGATACGTTCTTTCTCCACCTGCACGTCCCTCGGGGTGAACTCGAGCGCCGCATGGCCGAGCGGCGCGGGCATTTCATGCCGTCGAGCCTGCTCGATTCGCAGCTGGCCGCCCTCGAGCCACTGGATCCCGACGAGGACGGCGGCGCCGTCGACGCGACACGACCTCCCGCGGATGTGGTCCGGGAAGCCGTGGCAGCACTGCGGAGATATGCCGGTTAGAGACCGCCGAGACCGGACAGAGTTTCGAAGCCCAGATCGAGCCCGCGCCACAGTGCGTCGATCTCGGCGGTGACGACCGGCGCCGAGGCGGGATCCCGCATGGCCAACCCGTTGCCGAAGATGACGACATTGGCGCCGGCGTCGGCCAGACGGAGCAGGGGACCGGTGGCGACGCCGGGACCGAGCAACGCGTCCAGGCCCTCGCCGAAGAAGTAGAAGCGCCACAGCGGCCCGAGGTCACCGCCGTAGACCGCCTTGGTCGTCTCCACGATCAGCGCGCCCTGCTGGGCGATCGCGTCGACGATCCGGAAATAGTCGCGCGCGTTGGCGACGGTGCTGCCGACAGCGGCGACGGAATAGGACAGGTCGACGGTCAGATGCGCGTTGTAACCGGCCATCGCGACGCGCGCGGGGGACAGCTCGCAGCGGCGGGTCAGGCCGAAATAGTGCGCCCAGTGCGGTTCGGCGGGGGCGCCGGTGAATTCGGCGTGCACATTCCGCAGGAAGCGCGACAGCAGCTCGAGGCTGATCCGATGCGCCCATTCCGGGTCGTCGAACGACGCGGAGTCGCGCTGGAGCGGCAGGACGGCGGCGTGTTCCACCGCGTCGAGCCCGAGGGCGAACGCACCGCGCGGGTCGCGGCGGCCGACCAGGATCTCGGTGATCCGCCGGTGCTGGTCGATGGCCTGCTCCAGCTGCCGCAGTGACGAACCCGTCAGCGTCTCGGTGTCGGACAGTTGCGCGATCGTGGCGGTTTCGGCTGGGGTCAACGGGACGCTGCAGCCGGCGGAGAACGGTGCGGCGGAGGCGGTCGGCCCGACGAGGAAGATCGAGGCGAGTAGCGCCGTGACGACCGGCATCACCGCCGAAAGCAGGTGCCGCGCAGGCGTGCGCGCGAGGAGGGTTGCCATGCAGGCTCCGGGGGGGTCGTGAATCGCGTTCTGCGCCGGGCAGCCGCCGTGGGTGCGCTCGGCGATGTGCCGCCGCGAGTAACGCGTCGGCACGGGGCAGGATCGGAGCCTAATCGACCTCAGCGCACCGCGCAGTGTGGCCGCGGCGGTCAGCGCGCGGCGAAGCAGGAGCTGGCGGGCGCGCCCGGCAGGCAGATCTCGGCGATCGCGGAGACGAGCAGCCACGCACCGACCAGCAGTGAGCCCACGGCGATCGTGCCGAACACGAGAACCCACAGTAGGCCGGGCAGCCGGGTGAGCCGGGCGAGCTGATCGGCGTCGGAATCGACGTCCTGATAACGGGAACGCTGCTGCCGCGATCGGCCCCTTTGCAGTTCGATCACCGGACGTGCCCCGGCGAACAGCAGGAACCAGGCGCCCAGGTACGCGAAACCCGCTTGCAGGGTGTCGGTTCCGAACCAGGAGACGACGAAGACCACCGCCGCGAGCCCGAGCACGGTGATGCCGCCGTAGATGTTCCTGATCTTGATCAGGACCGCGGCGAGCAGGACGATGGCGGTCCAGAGCATCAGGGTGATCCGGCTCGCGCCCAGCAGAGCGGCGAACCCCAGACCGAGCAGCGGCGGCGCCGGATAACCCGCCATCGTGGTGAGGATCATCCCGAGGCCGTAGGGTTTTCCACTCGACACCGTGAGCCCCGAAGTGTCCGAATGCAACCGGATGCTGTTGAGCTTGCGGCCGGTGAGCAGCGCGACCAGCGCGTGCCCGCCTTCGTGCGCGATGGTGACGATATTGCGGGTGAACCGCCAGATGGGGGTGTAACCCACCAGCACGAGCGCCGCCACCGCGGCCGCCACCACCAGCCACCACGGCGGTTGCGCCTGAGTGGTCGTCAGACGTTCGGCGATGGAAGCACCGCGCTCGACAAATTCCGCTCTCTCCACCGCCGCACCTTAACCGCCCGACCACGCCCGCGCTCGGGGCATGCGTTCACCGGCGGCGTCGAACCATGACCGTCCGGGCCTCACTTCTTGCGCAGCACCCCTTCGATATTGCCGAGGATGCCGGTGAAACTGTAGGAAAGCGAACCGTCCGGCCGCAACGTGACCGTCGACCGAGAGCCGTTGTCCTGGCAGTCGGCCGCGCCGCCGGAGAGCCGTGCGACGAATGTCAGCTCTGTCTCGCCCGCGCCGGTCAGTGTCTCGGCACGTGAACATCGTTGGCCGCTCAATTTGCCGGTGTTCGACGACTGCGCGATCTCCTGGCCCACTTCACCGTCTCGAATGGTCAACTCGATGTCGAACGACGCGAGGAAGTCGCGCGCGACGCCTGTCCACTCCCCGACGAAAGCCTGCGGAACACTCGTGCCGGCAGGACTGTCGCCGGTCGTATCCGCGTCACCGGTCGGCGTCGCGGTGGCTGTGGCGACATCGCGGTTGGGACGCGTGGTCTGCACGGTCGAATCGGTCGGATCCTGCTTCCGCAGCTGGGCGCCTACGACGAAGGCGGCGACGGCGACGGCGACGGCGACGCAGACTACGAGCGCGCCGGCGATCAGCAGAGCGCTCCTCGTGCGGCGCGGAGGGGGCGCAGTGGTGACCGGACCGGATCGAGGCGCGCTCTGGTGCGTGGGGTGATGGGGTGGTTGTCCTGTGAACGTGGGGGGTGCCTGGTGCGGGCGGAAACGACCGGTCTGCATAGGTACCGATGGTCCGAGGTCGCCCGGTGTGTACTGGGGGTTGTCAAGGGGGCGGTGGACCATGGTGTCGGCGGTGCGCGCCGGGTTCGAGGCAGCAGGTGCCGGAAACTGCCGGTCGAATGGGCCGGAGTCCAGGTTCAGTAGCTCGACCGCGCGGCGGCCGACCTCCTCGAGCACCGGCGCGGGCAGCCAGCCGCCGCGGTCGGGTATGCCGAGCGCGGTGAGGCGGGCGAGTAGTTGGTCGGGAGCCGGGCGGGCCGCGGCGTCCTTGGTCAGGCAGGCCGCCACCAGCGGGCGCAGCCGTTCGGGCACGTCGTCGAGCTGGGGGTCCTCGTAGACCACCCGCCACAGCATCTGCACCGTCTCGCCGACGCCGAACGGTCCGTGACCGGTCGCCGCGAATACGAGGACGCCGCCCAAGGCGAAGACGTCCGCGGCCGGGCCGACCGGATCGCCGGTCACCTGCTCGGGACACATGAATCCCGGTGAGCCGATCACCTTTCCGGTGGTGGTGAGCTTGCTGTCGTCGACAGCGCGGGCGATGCCGAAATCGATCACCTTGGGACCGTCGAGGGCCAGCAGGACATTCGACGGCTTGAGGTCGCGATGCACCACACCGGCCCCATGGACCGCCGTCAAGGCCTCGATCAGCCCGTGCGCCAGCACGAGCAGCGAGTTCTCGGTGAACGGCCCGAACCGGTCGACCGCGTCGGCCAGCGAGAACCCCGCCACGTAGCCGGTGGCCAGCCACGGCGGATCGGCGTCCACGTCGGCGTCGAGCACTGGCGCGGTGAACCTTCCGCCGACCCGTCGCGCCGAGGCGACCTCGCGCCGGAAGCGCTCACGGAATTCGGCGTCGATCATGTCCGGACGGATGACCTTGACCGCGACGGTGCGGCCACCCGCGTTCCGTCCCAGGTAGACCCGCCCCATGCCACCCGCGCCGAGCACGCCGAGCAGACGGTAGTCCCCGATCCGCGTCGGATCGTTCGTGCCGAGCGGTTGCATGGCGCAGCTTGTTCCCTTCGAATGGCGTCGATCCTCCGAGAGGCTACCGATCGGGCACGTCGGTGTCCGGGCAGCCCGCTGCCGCCGCTAACCCGCCATGCTCGGCGCGGCCGCGGGCTGCTCCCGCCGGGCGCGCCTGGCCAGCAGATATGCCGCGCCCGCCGCGGGAATGTTCATCAGGACTCCGTACACCGCGCCCGGGACGGCCATGGTGTCGTTGTGCAACACCGAAGCGGCGACGGCGATCGCGAGCGCCGCGTTGTGCACGCCGATCTCCATGGCCGAGGCGATCGCCTGTTCGGTTTCCACCCGCCACAGCCGGGGGACGAAGTAGCCGACGGCCAGACTGATCACGGCGAAGGTCAGGCAGATCGCCGCCAGCTTCCCGACGTGCTCCGACAGCACGTCCAGATTCGTCCCCACTCCGGCCGCGATCACCAGCACGAGGACCACGACGGACAGGATCTTGACCGCGCCGCGCATCCGCCGCGACCACCCGGGGAACCGCCGGTGCACCAGCATGCCGATCGCGACCGGCACGAGCACGATGGCGAAGACCTGGGCGAATTTGTCCGGGCGCAGTCCGACCGATCCTTCGCCTTCGAGGAACAACGCGTAGGACAGCGCGACCACCACCGGCATGGTGAACACCGCGAGCACCGAATTGATCGCGGTGAGCGTGATGTTCAGCGCCACGTTGCCTCCGGCGATGTGACTGAACAGGTTGGCCGACGCGCCGCCCGGCGACGCGGCCAGCAGCATCATGCCCGCGGCCAGTGCGCCTTCGAGCCCGAACAGCTGGATCAGGCCGAGGCACACTGCGGGCAGCACCACCATCTGGCAGGCCAGCGCGATCACCGCCGCTTTGGGGTAGCGCAGCACGCGCGCGAAATCGTCGATCGTCAAGGTCAATCCGAGCCCGAACATCACCAGGGCCAAGGCAGGCGGCAGGAACACCGCGAAAACCGATGAACCCATTCGGATCTCCTCTCCGCCGAAGGGCCGGTTCCGCCCGGCCGATCCGGGGATCGACGTTATCGACTCACGGCGGAGGTGGCCAGGCCCGATCAGGCGGTGACGGTCACACCCCTGGCCGCCGACTCGCGTGCTTTCGCCAGCAGGCCCACGGTGATGACGGCGTCGCGCGGATCGACCGGAACCGGTGCGCCGTCGAGTAGCGCGGCAGCCATCGCGGAGTAGAACGCCGGGTAATCGCCGGGCGCGGTTGGTGTGGGCGCGAAGCCGGATTCAGCGCCCAGGACGCCCCAGCGGTCGGGGTCTACCGTCCCCCACGGCGATCCGTCGTCCGGGCGGCGACCGGACCGCAGCGCCTCCTCCTGCGGGTCCAGGCCGTAGGTGACATAACCGGCCGCCGACCCGAGTACCCGGAAACGCGGACCGAGATGGGGGGCGACGGCGCTCATCCACAAGTGGGAGCGGACGCCGCCGGTGTGGGTGAGCGCGACGAACGCGTCGTCGTCGGTGGTGATCCCCTCGCGCCGCCGGTCCAGCTCGCAATAGACCGAGCGCACCGGCCCGAACAGCGTCAACGCCTGATCCACCAGGTGGCTGCCGAGGTCGAGCAGGATGCCCGCGCCCTCTTCGTCGGTGCCGATCTCCCGCCAGCCGCCTTTCGGCACCGGACGCCAGCGTTCGAACCGTGACTCGAAACGGCGCACCACGCCCAGCTTTCCGGTGCGCACGAGTTCGCGCACGGTACGGAAGTCGCTGTCCCAGCGCCGGTTCTGGAAGACCGACAGAGCGACCCCGGCCCGCTCCGCTCGCGCGACGAGGTCTTCGGCGTCGGCCACCGACACCGCGAACGGTTTGTCCACCACCACCGGCAACCCGGCGTCGAGCGCCCGCCCGGCCAGCGGCGCGTGCGTGTGGTTGGGCGTCGCGATCACGACCAGATCGATCCCGGTCGGCGCGGCGAACAACTCCTCGGCCCGCGCGACCACACGCACACCCGGGTGCTCGCGACGCGCCTGCTCGGCGCGTTCCGCCGACGACGTGACGACCGCCGCCACCCGCATCCGAGGCTCGGCGGCGATCAGCGGAGCGTGGAACACCGACCCAGCCAAGCCATAGCCCACAATGGCGACGTCGAGGATGCTCATACCGCGACGCTACCGTCGCACCGCCCCGTGTCGGGGCTCGGGAGCACGGACGCGAATCTTCCGGGTGATGGACGAGTGCGGCTCGCCGACGAACCACTACATCGCGGACATTTCCGGCGGAACTCGCCGCCCGCTGCCGTGACGGCCCGATCCTCGGACTCGTCATCCTCGCGTGCTGGTATCGACTGCTCGGCTGCGTGCCCGACGCCGCGCGTGCGCCGCACGAGCCGACGGCACAGCCATTCCCATCCGCACCGCGTCAACGACCGCGGCGGGCCGTTCGTTCAGTGCGGAGTCGCCGCCGAGTACTCCTGCTCGGGCCGTCCGGTGCTGCCGTACCGTAGGCGCATGCGCACGGCGCCGCTCGAGACGAGGGCGGCGAGGTAGCGTTGGGCGGTGGCGCGGGAGACGCCGATGGCCGTGGCCACCTCACCGGCGGACAGTGGTGCGCCCGCCTCGTGAATGGATCGCAGGACAAGGTCTTTCGTGGGGGAAGGCGCCGCCGTGGCCGGTGCCGTCGTGGTGGCGGTGGGGCGCAGTGCGTGCAGCGCGGCCGACACCCGGGTGTTGTCGATCTGTGGTGCGGCGAGGATGCGTCGGTAGCGGGCGTACGCGGCCAGCCGCGCGGCCAATTCGGTGTGCGGGAACGGCTTGATCAGGTAGGCCAGCGCGCCCGCCGTGATCGCCGCTCGCACGGCGTCGCTCTCCGTTGACGCGGTGAGAATCATGGCGTCGCAGCGGATCTCGCGGACGAAGTCGATGCCGGAACCATCGGGAAGGTAGATGTCGACCAGCGCCAGGTCGACCGGCTGCGCCGCGATGAGCGTCCGCGCGGCGGCGAGGGTGTTGGCGGTGCCCGCCACGGTGAACCCCGCGATGGATTCGACTATTCCGGCGTGCAGATTCGCCACCCGGAAGTCGTCGTCGACGACGAGGGCGGTCAGAGCTGTTGTGGCCACGGCACCTCCCTGCCGACGAGCACGCCCGGCATGCGCGCGATGAATTCGGCGCCGGTGAGCGGCGGCCTGCCGCCACCCGGGCTGGACAGCCGCACGTCACCGCCGTGGGCGCGCGCGATCTGGCGGATGAGGGCCAGGCCGACCCCGCGTCCGCCGGGAGCGCCGTGGTCCTCCCGGGTGGAGATCCCCTCGGTGAACAGCGTGTCGACCAGCCCGGGCGCGACTCCGTCTCCGCTGTCGGCGACCGTGATGTGCAATGTCGAATCCTCCTGTACCAGCTCGACTTCCACCTGACGAACGGGACGGTCGGTGGCGCGGACGGCCTCCATCGCGTTGTCGAGCAGATTGCCCAGCACCGTCGTCACGTCCACCGGATCGATGAGATCGCCCTCGACCCACGTGTTGGCTCCGAGCACGAGCTCCACGCCGTTCTCCCTGGCGTGCGCGGCCTTGGCGGCCAGGAATGCCTGGAGGTAGGCGTCATGGATGGCGTCGATGCCGGGTGTCGCGGCGCCGAGCGGGCCCGCGCCGACCAGTTCGTCGATCGATCGCGAGGCCTCCTCGACCCGCCCGCTGTGCAGCAGGCCGCTGATCAGATGCATCTTGTTGGAGAACTCGTGGCGCTGCGCGCGCAGCACCGTGCTCATCGACTGCACGGCGTCCAACTGCCTGGTCAGCGATTCCACGTCGGTGCGGTCGCGTACGGTGAGCACCGCGCCGAGGTCGCGTCCTTCCCGGCTGACCCGGCGCGCCGAGACGACGACGGCGTGCGAACCGACCGTCGCCGGGGAGGGCTGCTCGTCCATCCGGCGAAATGTCTCCAGCACCCGGCGCGTCAACCCGATCTCCGCCACCGGCCGCCCGATATCCGGCGCGATACCGAGCAGCCTGCGTGCCTCGTCGTTGACGAAGGTCGTCCGCCACGACGCGTCGACGGCGAGCACGCCGCCGCCGATGCCGTGCAACACGGCGGCTTGGCCGCGAACCAGTTCGGCCAGTTCGTCCGGCTCCAGTCCGAGCGTCAGGCCCCGCCATCGCCGGGCGAGCAGGATCGAGCCCGCGATGCCGACCAGCAGCGCAGCGCCGACCAGCGCGCCCGCGGTGCGCAGATCGTCGAGCAGCTGATCGCGCACCGCGTCGGTGGAGATGCCGACGCTCACCGCGCCGACCACCTGCTCGGAATCAGGGGCTCGAACCGGGACTTTCGCGCGCACCGAGTCGCCGAGCGTGCCGCGTTCCTCGGTGATCGACTCCCGGCCCGCGAGCGCCGCGGACGGGTCGGTGCTGACGTGTTCGGCGAGCCGGCCGGGATCCGGATGCGCTAGTCGGATGCCCGCGTCGTCGACGATCACCACGAACAATGCCCGGTTGCTCAGAGTGGCGTCGACTGCCAGCCGCTCCAGTGGGCCCGTGGCGAGCTCCTGATATGTAGCGGAATCATCGCTGATGGTGCCCGGCGCATACCGGGCCACCTCGCGGCGCACCACCGGGTCGGCGGCGACCGTCCGCGCGACGGCCAGCGCGCGCTGCCCATAGGTGTCGCGCAGCCGCTGATCGCTGAGGTAGCCGAATACCGCGAACGCGACGCCCAGCGTCAGCGTGACGACGACGATCTGCGACAGCAGAACTTGTGTCCGCAACCGCACGGCCCTCGCGCCCTCACTGGCCATAGCCGCAGCATAGACCACTCGCACACGCATGAGCAGAACGCGCAAAACCTGCGAATTTCGCGTTTGTGTCTGTTGCGCGCACAAGCTCCACGTTGTGACGCAGAACACGTACGGTTCGCTTATCTCGATCTGGAGAAGTGAGCAATGGCGCAATCACTCATCGAGCCGGAAGCGCAACGAAGCACTTCTCCAGGGCCGAAAACAATACTCGCTCTTGATCATCCACCATCGATCCGAGACGCACCATGAGCACTATCAACAAGGGGAACAGCAATACGGGGGATGTCGAGTGGTCCACTGGCCCGAGGGTCCGGCCGCTGGTGTACGGATACCTTCGCTTGGACTTGCTGGAGGATTCGGAAATCTCCCGGTGCCAGGCCCAGCTGGAGGCATTCGCCAGGGAGCACGACTATGAGTTCGGGGCGGTGTTCCACGAGCCGTCACCGCAGACCTGCTCGGTTCCGCACGCGTTCGCCGAGCTCGTGCACGCGTGTCGCCGCTCGGGAGCGCCTGTGGTCGTAACGCTCGCGGGCCACCTGTCCGGGATGGCGATGCCGCGCATCTGCCTACTGGATTTCCTCGCGGCCCGCGGCAATGCGCACCTCATGGAATTGCCGGCATGACACGTCGAGGTGTATGTCGTTCCCTGTTCATCCCCCACGGCGGCGGTTCCGCGATCGACGATGGCCGGCGCGACCCGGATGGGATGTCTCCTGGAGCAGGAATTCGACGACGATGAAAGAAGTGGAGAGATACGGATACCGTGTGCACTACCGCGATGCCGATGGGCAGGCGTATCAGTCCGAGTGCATCCGTACCGGGAATCTGCACCGCGCGCTTTATCTCCCCAGTCGACTGACCGGCCGGACCGACGTATATCGGGTCGACATTCTCGAGACCCATGAGACGAAACGGATCCAGGCATGAAGGTTGCGGACACGTCGTCCGGCTGCGGCGGTCTCACCTCCTATGGAGCCTGTGCAGAATGCGCAAAAGCGGCAAATCGCGCGTTTGGGGCGGTTGTGCGCACAAGCTCCGTCATGTGACGCCGGACACGTACGGTCGCCCTATCCCGATCTCGCAGGAGTAGGAAGCAATGACGCAATCACTCATCGAGCTGCGGAGCGCCACCAAGCGCTTCCCCGGCACCGGCGGCGGAATCCACACCGCCGTTCGGAATTTGAACCTCGAGGTGCGGCCCGGCGAATTCGTCGCCGTAGTCGGCCCGACCGGATGCGGGAAGTCCACCACGCTCTCGCTGGTGTCCGGCCTGGAACCGGCCTCGGCGGGCCGGACGCTGGTGCGCGGCAAGGACGTGGACGGCATTCCGGACGGCATCGGCTACATGTTCCAGCAGGACGCGGTGCTGCCTTGGAAGAGCGTGCTGGACAACGTCGCGTTCGGCCCGCGCCTGCGCGGCGCGTCGAAAGCCGACGCGCGGGCGAAAGCAGCCGGGTGGGTGCGCACGGTCGGCCTGGCCGGGTTCGAGAGTTACTACCCGCACCAGCTGTCCGGCGGCATGCGCAAGCGCGTCGCACTGGCGCAGACGCTGGTCAACGAACCGGAGATCCTGCTGATGGACGAGCCGTTCAGCGCGCTGGACGTGCAGACCCGCCAGCTCATGCAGGACGAGTTGCTGCGGGTCTGGGCGGGCACCAACGCGGCGGTCATCTTCGTCACGCACGACTTGGAGGAGGCGATCGTGCTCGCCGACCGGGTGGTGGTCATGACCGCGAGCCCCGCCACCGTCTGCGGGGACTTCACTGTCGGCTTGGCCCGGCCGCGCAGCGTCGAGGACGTGCGCTTGACCATCGAGTTCCGCGACATCTACAAGGAAATCTGGGAAACGCTGCGCGACCAGGTCGAGGCGGCCCGAGCGAAGGGAGCCTCCCGTGTCGCATGACGTACTCGTCCAGGATGCCGTGACCGAGCCGGTACTGGAGAACGAGACCGAAGAGCAGATCCTGGCCCGGGTGCGGACCAACGCGCGCCGCGCTCGCCTGCGCACCTGGGGGCTGCGCGCGGCGCTGGTGGCGCTGTGGCTGGGCGCGTGGGAACTCACCGCGACGGTGTGGATCGACCCCTTCTTCTATTCCAAGCCCTCGCTGATCTGGGCGCGGTTGGTCGAATGGTTCACCGAGGGAACCCAATTCGGCACGATCTGGTTGCAGATCTACACCACTGTGCAGGAGGCCGTGCTCGGTTTCGTCATCGGCACGGTGGCAGGCGTCGTGCTCGGCGTGCTGCTGGGCCGCAGCCGGTACTGGGCCGAAGTGCTCGCGCCGTTCATCAAAGCGCTCAACGCGGTTCCGCGTATCGTGCTCGCCTCGCTGTTCATCATCTGGTTCGGCCTCGGGTTGAGCTCGAAGGTGGCGACGGTGGTGGTGCTGGTGTTCTTCGCGGTGTTCTTCAACGCGTTCACCGGGGCACGCGAGGTGGACGGCAATGTGATCAACAATGCCCGCATTCTCGGTGCGAGCCGTAGGCAAGTGCTGGTGTCGATCGTGCTGCCGAGCGCGACCACCTGGATTCTGTCCAGTCTGCACACCGCCTTCGGCTTCGCCCTGATCGGCGCGGTGGTGGGTGAATACGCCGGTGCGAGTAAAGGTCTGGGCCTGCTGATCAGCAATGCGCAGGGCACCTTCGACTCGGCGGGAATCTACGCGGGCATGATCATCATCACGGTGATCGCACTGATCGCGGAGTGGGGGATCGGCATGGCGGAGAACCGGTTGCTGAAGTGGCGGCCGTCGCAGGCGACATCGAACCACGGGATCTGATCATGAAGCATCGCAAGCATTGGGCGCTCGTCGTCGCCGCGGTCGCGGCACTGCTGCTGACCACCGGCTGCCGCGACTCGCGGGTCATTCCGATGGCTGACGGCCGCCCTCAGATCACCATCATGGTGGGCGGGCTGGAGAAGGTGATCTACCTGCCCGCCATGCTCACCCAGCAGCTGGGATTGTTCAAAAGCAACGACATCGATGTGAAGCTGCTCGGCGAGCAGTCCGGCGCCACCGCGGAAACCGCACTGCTCAGCGGTGACGTGCAAGGTGTGGTCGGATTCTACGACCACACCATCGACCTGCAGGCCAAGGACCAGTGCATCCGCTCGGTGGTGCAGATGTCGGACGTGCCGGGCGAGGTGGAACTCGTCTCGGCGGCCGACGCGGCCACCGTCACGTCGGTCGCCGACCTGCGCGGCAGGAATCTGGGCGTCACCTCGCTCGGTTCCTCGACCGACTTCCTCACCCAGGCGCTCACCGGCAAGGAGGGCATGACCACCGCGGACTACACGCGGGTGAAAGTCGGTGCGGGACAAACCTTCATCGCGGGCATGAACCACGACGGCATCGACGCGGGCATGACCACCGACCCCACGGTGGCGCAGATGGTGAACTCCGGCCAAGCGCGGATCCTGGTCGACATGCGCACCGAGGCGGGGACGAGGGCCGCCCTGGGCGGGTTGTATCCGGCGACGTCGCTGTACATGAGTTGCGCGACCGTCGATGCCCACCCGGAGATCGTGCAGAAGCTGGCCACCGCGTTCGTGCAGACGCTGCAATGGATCCAGACGCACACCCCGGAGGAGATCGCGGAGAAGATGCCCTCGCAGTACGCGAGCGCGGGCAAGGACCTGTACGTCCAGTCGATTCGCGACTCGATCGGCATGTTCAACGGCGACGGGTTGATGAAACCCGAGGGGGCGCAGAACGTGCTCGACATCCTCGGGAAGTACTCGAAGAACGTGCGCCCCGTGCGCGATCGCATAGACCTGTCCGAGACCTACACCACGGAATTCGTGGAGGAGGCGTTGCGCGCGCCGCGCCAGTAGCACCGGCGGGTACCCAGCCGCACCGCCCGAGAGCTCGCGTTCTCTCGGGCGGCGCGGCCGGTGGAACTCGCGAACTTCTCAACTGTGGGGGCACCGCACCATAGACCGACATGAGAGGTGCTCCCAGAAGCGGTTACCCGGCACGGCATCCGAGGTGCGCGTGCATTATCTGATCGGGTTCGCCGGGCTGGTGTGCTTCCTGCTGCTGGCTTGGTTGCCGAGTACCGACCGCCGCGCCGCCGCCGGTCGGCTGCCGCGCATCGCGGTCCTGCTGGTCGCGCAGCTCGCGCTCGGTTTCCTACTGCTCAAAACCGGCGTCGGGCAGACCGTGATCCGCGCCGTCAGCGACAGTTTCGCGCACATACTCGGCTACGCCGCCCAGGGCACCGCGTTCATCTTCGGCGACCTGCCGAACACCGGCAGCAGCGGGCCCGCGTTCCTGTTCGCGGTCCTGATGCCCATCGTGTTCGTCTCCGCCCTGATCGGCATCCTGCAACACCTGCGGGTGCTGCCGCTGATCATCAAGTTCCTCGGCCTGCTGCTGTCGTGGGTGAGCGGGTTCGGCAAGATCGAATCGTTCAACGCGGTGGCCGCCGCCATTCTCGGGCAGTCGGAAGTCTTCATCTCGCTGCGCGGCATGCTGGAGGACATCCCGCCGCAGCGGATGTACACCCTGGCCGCGTCGGCGATGTCGACGGTCTCGGCGGCCATTCTCGGCGCTTACATGCAGCTCGTCGACCCGAAGTACGTTACAGCGGCGATCATGCTGAACATGCTCGGCGCATTCGTGGTGTGCGCGCTGATCAATCCCTACTCCGTCACCGACGCCGACGATGCCGAATTGCTCGGCGCGGAGATCGCCGCCGGTCGCAAGTCGCAGTCGTTCTTCGAAATGCTCACCGACTACATCCTGGTCGGTTTCAAGGTCGCCTTCACCGTCGCGGCCATGCTGATCGGATTCATCGCCCTGCTGGCCATGGTCAACGGCATCTTCGCCGCCCTGTTCAACGGCACCACGTTCCAGGACGTGATGGGGCACGTCTTCGCCCCGTTGGCGTGGCTGACCGGCATCCCGTGGCACGAGGCGGCGGACGCGGGCCGGTTCATGGGCACCAAATTGGTGTCCAACGAGGTGGTCGCCATGCAGGAATTGCGCGAACAACACGATGGACTGTCCGACCGCACCGTCGCGATCGTGTCCACCTACCTGGTGTCGTTCGCGAACTTCTCCACGATCGCCATCGTCACCGGTGCGGTCCGCAGCCTCAGTGAGAAACAGGGAACCGTCATCGCCCGCACCGGGCTGCGCCTGCTCTACGGCGCCACCCTGGTCAGCTTCCTGTCCGCCACGCTCGTCGGCCTGTTGAGTTGAGCCGGAAGCAGACGACCGACGCATATCGTGTGTCCGGATCTGTGGGTTACGTGTCCTTGCGGACCCGGCCCCGTGGCTCGAGACTGGGCTCATGAAGGCAAGCGGTGACGTCGTGGTCGCGGTATCGGACGGGGTTCTGATGCTCGACGTCGCCGGACCGGTGCAGGTGCTGCACTGGGCCGGACACCGGGTCCTGTTCGCCTCGCCTGACGGAGCTCCGGTGCGTACCGACGTCGGCGTGCCGCTCGGTGTCGACGGTGCGCTGCGCGAGCTGGGCGGCGCGGTCGGCACGTTGCTGGTGCCCGGGTATCCACCGGGAGACCGTGTTCCGGCCGTGCTCGTGGACGCGGTGCGCGCGGCCGCGGCCGCGGCGCGGCAGGTGGCCTCGGTGTGCACCGGCGCGTTCGTGCTGGCCGAGGCCGGATTGCTGGACGGGCGGCGCGCCACCACCCATTGGCTGGCGTGTGCCGCACTGGCCCAGCGGTTTCCGCTCGTCCGGGTGGACGCCGACGCCATCTATGTGCGCGACGGTCCGATCGTCACATCCGCGGGCGTCACCGCGGGAATCGACATGGCGCTGGCGCTGGTGGAAGAGGAGCACGGCGCCGAACTCGCGCGTTCGCTGGCCAGACATCTCGTCGTGTTCCTGCACCGGCCCGGCGGCCAGTCGCAATTCAGCGTGCGTACGAGTATCCCGACGCCACGCACCGACAGCGTGCGTCAGGTGGTCGACGCCGTGATCGCCGACCTGTGCGCCGACCACAGCCTGGCCGCCATGGCCGCCCGTGCCGCGCTGAGCGAACGTCACCTCAGCCGCCTGTTCCGGCAGGAGATCGGCGTGACGCCGGGGCGTTACGTCAAGCAGGCTCGGCTCGAAGCCGCTCGAGCGCTGCTGGAGTCCGGCGACGAGCCGATGGCGGCGATCGCCCGCCGCAGCGGATTCGGCTCCGAGGAGACGATGCGCCGCACCTTCCTCGACCTGCTCGGCGCCTCGCCGAGCGACTACCGCAGGCGCTTTCGCGCGCCCGCGCGTTGATCGCACCCTTCACTCACCAGGAAGCCGACCATGTCTTTGTCACGCCGTGCCGCGCTGGGCGCGGGGATCGCCGCGAGCGCCTACGTCGTCGCCGCGAAACCTGCTACCGCACAACCACTTCCGCTCATTCTCCCGACCACCTCGTTGGCGGGCAGGGTGAGTGCGCTGATCGACACCCACCTGCCGCCGTTCCTCCGCAATCACAGCGTGCGGGGCTTCCTCTTCGGCCGCGCCGTCGCCGAACGGCAGGGCCTGCGACCCGGTGCGGACTACGACGAGGAGACCATGTACCTCATCTGCGCACTGCACGACATCGGTCTGGCCGACCTCGCCGATGGCGACCAGAGATTCGAGATCGACGGCGCCGACTACGCCGCGCGATTCCTCGAGGACAACGGTGTCACCGACGCCAGAGTGGACACGATCTGGGACACGATCGCCGCGCACCTGTCCGGTTTCACCGACTCGCCGGTGTGGCGCCGCCGCAGGCCGCCGGAAACCTGGATCGCCGTGGACGGCATCGGTGTCGACGTCGGCGGCGCGCCGACGGACCTGCCGCCCGGTTTCGCCGACCTGGTGCACGCCGCGTATCCGCGGCTGGGCGGCAGTCGCGCGCTCGGCGCGGCGGTCGAAACCCAAGCTCTGGCGAATCCACGCAAGGCCCCGCCCGGCAGCCTGGCGGGTTTGATCCTGCAACAGCGCCATCCGGAACTGCCGTCTCTGACCTGGGACGAGATCCTCGCGTCGAGCGGCTGGCGCGACTGAGCTCCCCATGCCCCGCGGGTGGTGCGGCGGGGGCGCACAGCGGAGGCTGCCGGTTCAGCCGTCGGCTTCCTCGGTCGCCCGCTGTTGCGCCTTCCATTCCCGGAAGCCTTCCTCGGTGCGGCCGCGACGCCAGTACCCGGAGATCGACGCCGCCCACTCGGCGGGGACACCGCGTTCTCTGCGCACGTAGCGGCGCAGATCCTGCATGACCGCCTTGGCCTCGCCGTGGATGAACACCTGGACCTGCCCCGGCGCCCACGGCGCGGCGCGGACGGTTTCGGCGAGCAATTCGCCCGGCGGGCGCACACCGCGGTGCAGCCAGGTCAGCTCGATGCCGTCCGGCTTCTTCAGCGGCAGCTCGTCGTCCGGGCCCGCGACTTCGACGTACGCCAGCCCGGTCGCCTCGCCGGGCATGGCCTCGAAGGCCGCGGCGATGGCGGGCAACGCCGCCTCGTCACCGGCCAGCAGATGCCAGTCGGCATCCGGCCGGGGGGAGTAGGCGCCGCCGGGGCCGTACACGTCGATGGTCGCGCCCGGCTGAACCTCGGCGGCCCACGGTCCCGCGATGCCTTCGGCGCCGTGAAAGACGAAGTCCACCGCGATCTCCCCGGCCACGGAGTCCACCGAACGGACGGTGTAGGTGCGCAGCACCTCGTTGCCGTCCTGCTCGAAGATGAACTTCACGTACGAGTCGGTGAACTCGCTGGGCCGGAACGAGGCCCAGCCGGGGCCGCCGAGATGCACCCGGATCAGGTGCGGGGTCAGCCATTCGGTGCGTTGCACCGTGAAGGTGGTGCGGGGGCGTGCCAAGGGAACCTCCGATTGGATTAATTAGGATTGCCTTACTTACCCTACCTGCGTTCGGCTCAGGGTGCGGGCAACCGCTGACGGCGCGCCGCCCGAGCGGGAAGATGAGCGCCATGACGAAGTCCGTGCCGACACCGACCCACGCCGTGCAACAGCGCTATCGCGACCCCCGGCCGGTCGAACCCGCGCAGTGGAACCCGGTGTTGCAGGTGCTGCACGAACATCGCTCGGTGCGCAGCTATCTGTCCGACCCGGTGTCCGACGCCACGCTGCGCCTGCTGATCTCCGCGGCGCAGTCCGCGCCGACCTCGTCGAACCTCCAGGTCTGGAGCGTCGTCGCGGTGCGTGACCCGCGGCGCAAGGCGCGTTTGGCCGCGCTCGCGGGCGATCAGGCCCACATCGTGCAGGCGCCGCTGCTGCTGGTCTGGACGGCCGATTTCGCGCGCGCACGCCAGCTCGCCGACGACCGGAACGCGCCGCTGGAGGGCGTGGACTACCTCGAATCGAGCTACGTCGGATTCATCGACGCCGCGCTGGCGGCGCAGAACGCGGTCGTGGCGGCCGAATCGCTCGGGCTCGGCACCGTCTACATCGGTGCGCTGCGCAACAAGCCGGAAGAGGTGGCGGCCGAGCTGGGCCTGCCGCCGCGGGTGTTCGCGGTCTTCGGCCTGGTGGTCGGCCATCCCGACCCCGCCGAGGACGCGCGGGTGAAGCCGCGGCTGCCGCAGGAGGCCGTCCTGCACCGGGAGACCTACGATCTGGACGCGCAGCGCGCGCACGTGGCCGAGTACGAGACCCGGATCGCGGAATTCTATGCCGAGCAACAGCTCTCGCATTCCTGGACCGAACGCGTGCTGGCCAGGCTGGCCTCGGCGGCGGCACTGAGCGGCAGGCACCGGCTGCGCGAGTCGCTGACCAACCACGGCTTCCGGCTGCACTGACCCTGCCGCATCAAGCCGCGACCTTCTCGGTGAGCAGTTCGAACGATCGGGCGCGGTCGTCGATGTCGTAGACCAGAGTGTTGATCATCAGCTCGTCGGCTTGGGTGCGCCGCAGCAGGTCCGCGAGCTGACCGCGCACCGTTTCCGGCGAACCGAGCAACTGGCCGGCCCGGCGCTGCCGGATGAACACGCGCTCGTGTTCCGACGGGCGGAAGGCGGCCGCTTCCTCCGGCGTGGCGAGCGCCTGCGGCGTGCCACGCACCAGATTCAGAAAGGCCAGATCGCGCGGACCGGCCAGAGCTTCCGCGCGCTCGTCGGTGTCCGCGCAGATCACCGCGACCGCCACCATCGCGTGCGGATGCTCCAGGCGCTCCGAGGGCCGGAAGTGCTCGCGGTACAGGGCCAGCGCGGGCTCGGTGTTGTCGGGGCTGATGTGGTGGGCGAACGCGAACGGCAATCCGAGCACGGCGGCCACCTGGGCGCTGTAACCGCTGGAACCCAGCAGCCAGATCTCCGGCTCCTCGCCGCGGCCCGGCGTCGCGGCGATGCCGCCGGGATCGGCGCCGCGAAAGTAGCCGAGCAAGGCGGCCAGTTCCTGGGGGAACGACTCCGCCGACAGCCCGTCGGCGGTGCGCCGCAGCGCGCGGGCGGTCGCCTGGTCGGTGCCCGGCGCGCGGCCGAGGCCCAGGTCGATCCGCCCGGGATGCAGCGCGTGCAGGGTGCCGAACTGCTCGGCGACCACCAGCGGAGCGTGGTTGGGCAGCATCACCCCGCCGGAACCTACCCGGATGGTCGACGTGGCCGCCGCCAAGTGGGCCAGGAGCACGCTCGGCGCCGAACTGGCGATGCCGGGCATGTTGTGATGTTCGGCGACCCAGAAGCGGTGGTAGCCCAAAGCTTCGGTGCGCCGGGCCAATTCGGTGGTCGCGTCGAGCCCCTCGCCGACGGTGCGACCGGACTGCACCGGCGCCAGGTCCAGTACGGACAGCGGGACGTCGATCATCTATCTCCTCCAGAGTGCCGATCTCCAGTGCCAACGCCCGGCGTCCCCGGTGTATTTCGCCGGAAGGCTCAGCCGCGCGCGATCGCCCGGAACACCTCGATGATCTCCTGCTCGTCCTGGGTGGTGCCGTGGTCGCTGAGCTTGACGATGACGGTGCCGCTGGGCGGGTCGACGTAGACGTACTGCCCGTAGACGCCGACGGCGGTGAGGTCGGCGCCGTCCCCGCCGGTCGGATGCCACCACTGCGCGGTGTAGGGCCAGTCGCCCACCCGGTGCGGGGCCGGGGTGCGGATGCGCTCGATCCATGCCCTCGGCACGATCTGCGCGTCGCCCACCCGCCCGTCGTCCAGCACCAACTGCCCGATCTTGGCGAAGTCGCGGGCCGTCGCGTTCAGGCAGCAGAACCCCTTCTCCTGGCCGCCGGCGCGATCGAGATTCCACAACGCGTCGTCCTCGGCGCCGATCGGAGCCCAGAGGTCACGCTCCAACAGCTCGCTCAGCGCCACGCCCTCGACCCGAGCCAGCGCCATGCCCAGCAACTGGGTGTCCACGCTGCGGTACTCGCCCTTGCTGCCGGGCGGGAACCGCAGGCCGTGGTGTTCGCGGACGAACTCGGCGAGATCCTCGGTGAGATACATCCGGGCCGTACCGGTCAGAGGCATGTACTTGTTGTAGTTCTCCGAGACGTCGACACCGGAGGCCATGTCCAGCAGGTCGCGAATGGTGACGGTGTCGTACGCGCCGCCGGTGGTCAGCTCGGGCAGGACCTGCACCAGGCGGTCGTCCTCGCGGAGCTTCCCCGCGGCGATCGCCCGGCCGGTCAGCAGCGACACGATGGACTTCGCCACCGACCAGGAGGACTGGCGGGTGGTCGCCGTGACGCCGTCGCGATACCACTCGTGCGTGCGCGCGCCGCCGCGCAGGACCAGGAACGAGTTGGTGTGCGTGGCGTCGAGGAAGTCGGCGATCGAGAGGTGCGAGCCCTTCCAGGGCACGCGGTCGGGCAGCGGCCGCGGGGCGACCGGCAACGGGCGCGGGGCGGGGGAGGCGGTCACCGTCCGGCTCTCGAACAACGCGCCCTGCTCGGAGGGTGGGTCGGTCATGAGCCGCAGTAGCGTCGGCGGCGACGGAATGTGCAGGACCGCCGTTGTCGCGAACGCCGCGCCGACCAGGACGGCGACGATCACGAGCAGGACAACGGTCGTGCGGAGCGCATAGCGGACCGCCCGCGAGCGCCCGGCTGGCAAAACGGTCATGACAAATGCTCTCAGTGGGGGAACCGATGATGGCACGCCGGAACGCAGCTCCGATAGATGGGCGGCCTGGAGCGGCCCGGAAACGACGCGTCCCATCGGGGCGGTAGCGTGACGAGCTGATTCAGGCCGAACGCGCGATGGTCTGACATCGGGTGTTCGGCGCACCGGCCGGCGACCGGCGTCGTCGCGTCGCGGCCCAGCGAGGGGAAGGACCACGATATGACCGCCTCCGACCGTCACCTTCAGGATGCCGGACCGTTGGATCCGGCGGACAGCGGGGACTCGGAGGGCTATGCCCGGGGCCTGAGCCCGCGCACCATCCAGATGATCGCCATCGGCGGCGCGATCGGCACCGGTCTGTTCTACGGCGCGGGCGGTGCGATCGAGCAGGCGGGCCCCGGCCTCATCCTCGCCTACCTGGCGGCGGGCCTGGCCATCTTCGTGATCATGCGCGCACTCGGCGAACTGCTGACCTATCGGCCGATCTCGGGCAGTTTCGCCGAATACGCCCACGAGTTCCTCGGCCGCTTCGCCGGTTTCGTGACCGGATGGTCGTACTGGGCGGTGTGGGTGGCCACCTGCATGGCCGAGATCACCGTGGCGGGTAAGTACGTCGAGTACTGGTTCGACATCGCGCCGTGGATCACCGCGCTGGTCGTGCTGGCGGTCATGTTCGGCGCCAACCTGATCTCGGTGCGGCTGTTCGGCGAGGGCGAGTTCTGGTTCTCCGCCATCAAGGTGACCGCGATCATCGGCATGATCCTGCTCGGCATCGGCGTGCTGCTGTTCGGCTTCGGTCACGCCTCCGATCCCACCGTCACCAATCTGTGGGCCGACGGCGGCGTTTTCCCCAACGGCATCGGCCAGTCGCTGCTGGTGTTGCAGATCGTGCTGTTCGCCTACGTCGGCGTGGAATTGGTCGGCGTCACCGCCGGAGAGGCGCGCGAGCCCCGCAAGACGCTGCGCAAGGCGATCAACACGCTGCCGTTCCGGATCGGCCTGTTCTACGTCGGCGCGCTCGTGGTGATCATGTCGGTGTCCAGCTGGCGCAATTTCCACGCGGGCAAGAGCCCGTTCGTGGAGGTCTTCGAGCAGATCGGCATCCCCGGCGCGGCGGGCATCGTGAACTTCGTGCTGCTCACCGCGGCGCTGTCGTCGTGCAACTCGGGCATCTACTCCACCGGCCGGATGCTGCGCACCCTCTCGTTGCACGGTGAGGCCCCTGCCCGGCTGAACAAACTGAGCGCGAACGCGGTGCCCTATGTCGGCATCACCGCGTCGGCGGCGGCGATGGTGCTCGGCGTGGTCGTCAACGTCATCTCCCCGGACAAGGCTTTCGCCTACATCACCTCGGTGTCGACCATCGGCATCATCTTCGTCTGGGGCGTCATCTTGGTCTGCCACCTGCTCTACCGTGCGAAGGTGGCCCGCGGCGAGCTGCCCGCGAGCGACTACCGGCTGCCCGCCGCGCCGTACACCACCGTCCTGGCGCTGGCCTTCCTCGGGCTGGTGGTCGTGCTGCTGTTGTTCACCGACAGCGGGCGCACGGCGATCGTCGTGGGCGTGGTGTGGGCGGCGCTGGTGTCGGCCGGCTACCTGGGGTTGCGCAAGCTGAGCAAGTCCGGCGCGGCCACAGGCAGCGTGCACAGCAGGTAGCGATCGGGCGCTGGTCGCGGGCTCACCGGGCGGTGAGGAACAGGACCGCGGCGCCGAGCGCCTCGACGCCGCAGTAGAACCAGTTCGGGTAGAAGGCGGTCCGCTCGTCGAGCACGGCGGCCGCCACCCGGCCGAGGGCCATGCCCGCCAGCGCGGCGGCGACGGCGACCATGATCCCGGAGCGCAGGGAACCCAGGTCCGCGGCGGCCACCGCGAGCACTGCCGTCATCGCCACGCCGAAGCCGCCGTAGACGGCGCGGACCTCGTAGCGTGCGCTCGGTTCGGTGAGGTGGATGCCGAACGGCCGAATCAGTGCGACGGGTGCGGCGAGCGCGTACACACCCATGCCCAAAAAGAAGACGCCGACGATTCCGCATACGGCCTGTGCCACTGCGACCTCCAGGGTTTCGGTTCGGTTGGAAAACCCAGCTTGTACCGAGTCGGGAGCCGCCGCTTCCGAAAACCCGCCGCTTTCGACGCGTCGCCCGGACCGGCGCGCTCGACCGATCGGATCACTCAGGCTGTGGTCGGAATGGTCGGTGAGCCCGACCACCGAGTGACCGAGCCGACGGTCGCCTGGCCCAGCACGGACGTCAGGCACTCTCCGAGCGTCGCGGCATCATGGCCGCCGCGACCAGGAGGACCACGGCCATCGCCGCGATGGTGACGAAGACCAGATGGACCGCCGAGGCCAGCGTGGCGGGCGCCGGATGGTCGGTGGGGCCGACCTGGGAGTTCACGATCGCGCCGAACACCGCGACGCCCACCGCACTGCCGATCGAACGCGCGAACATGTTGGCCGAGGTGACCACGCCCCGCTCGGTCCATTCGGCGCTGGTCTGCGCCGCGATCAGGGTCGGGGTCGCGACCAAGCCCATGCCGGCGCCGATCACGAAACAGGACGCGGCGATCTGCCACACTGTCGAGTGCTGCGTGATCAGCAGCGTGCTCGCCGCGCCGAGGGCGGCCGAACCGCTGCCGATCAGCGCGGTCGTACGAAAGCCGAGGCGCAAGTACACCTTCCCGGCCAGCGAAGCGGCCAACGGCCAGCCCAGGCTGAGCGCGCCGACCGTCAAGCCTGCCACCAGCGCCCCGGTACCGAGCACGCCTTGGGTGAACGTCGGGACATACGAGGTCGCTCCGAGCACGATGGCGCCGACCAGAACCGACACCAGGCTGCTGGCGATCACCACGCGGCGGGTGAACACCCACAACGGCAGGATAGGATTCCGCGCTCGGCGTTCCACCAGCACGAACGACACCAGCATGGCCGCGCCGCCCACGAAGATGCCGATGCCGACGGGAGAGGACCAGGCCCACGCCTGGCCGCCTTCGAGCAATCCGAGGATCACCGCGCCCGCGCCGACGGTCAGCAGTGCCGCGCCCGCATAGTCGACGCTCTGCCCGCGCCGCGGCGCGCTCTCGGCGAAGCTGCGCACCAGCATCCACGCGGCCAGCGCGCAGAGCGGAAGATTGATCAGGAAGATCCAGCGCCAGCTGACGTACTCGGCGAACAAGCCGCCCAGCACCGGGCCCGCCACACTGGACATGGCCCACACGCTGGCCAGATAACCCTGCACCCTGGCGCGTTCCGACAGCGTGTACAGATCGCCCGCGATCGTCATGGTCATCGGCTGGATCGCTCCCGCGCCGATGCCCTGCACGGCGCGGAAGATGATCAGGCCGAGCATGCTGGTCGCCATGCCGCACAGCAGCGAGCCCAGCGCGAAGATGGTGATCCCGAACAGGATCACCGGTTTGCGGCCCACGGTGTCGGCGAGCTTGCCGTAGATCGGCACCGTCACCGCTTGCGCCAGCAGATAGATGGAGAACAGCCAGGGGAACTGCGCGAAGCCGCCGAGGCTGTCGGTGATGGTGAGCACCGCCGTGGCGATGACCGTCGAATCCAGCGCGACCAACGCTGTCGCCAGCATCAGCGAACCGAGGATGGCCCCGCGCTCGGAGCGCAGGCCGATGGACGCGGGCACAGTCTCGGTCGCCACCGGGGCCCCTCTCGTTCGCCAGACTAACCACCTCGAACGACGGTATCCGCTGACCAGCTATTCCCGCACCGAGTTTTCTCCTGCCCCGAAACGAAAGAGGGGGCTGCTCACCGAGGCGCGGTCCGGTGAGCAGCCCTGGTGGTGCACCGGCCGCTGCCGTATCCATCAGCGGCCGGTGCACCGGTCATTGCGGCAGATCCGCCCCGGTGCGTGGCGGCCTCGTCTCGAGGACGGCGAGTTCCTCGTCGGTGAGCAGCCGGGAGCGGATCAGGAAGCGCACGCCTTCGGGCGCTTCCAGGGAGAATCCGCTACCCCGGCCGGGCACCACGTCGACGGTGAGGTGGGTGTGACGCCAGTATTCGTACTGGTCGGCGCTCATCCAGAACGGGGTGTCCGCCGCCGGATACCCGAGCAGCACGTCCGAGGCACCGACCCGGAATTCGCCGCGCGGGTAGCACATCGGTGAGCTGCCGTCGCAGCAGCCGCCGGACTGATGGAACATGACCGGGCCGTGCTGTTCGATCAACTGCCGCAGCAGCGCTTCCGCGGGGCCGGTGAGGTCGACGCGGTGCACCTGATCCGGCATCAGAAGAATCCGAGTTTGTCCGGCGAGTAGCTGACCAGCAGGTTTTTGGTCTGCTGGTAGTGGTCGAGCATCATGCGGTGGTTCTCGCGTCCGATGCCGGATTTCTTGTAGCCGCCGAAAGCCGCGTGCGCGGGATAAGCGTGGTAGCAGTTGGTCCATACCCGGCCCGCCTTGATGCCCCGACCGAGCCGGTAGGCGGTGTTCATGTCGCGGGTCCACACACCGGCGCCCAGGCCGTAGAGAGTGTCGTTGGCGATCTTCAGCGCCTCGTCGACGGAGTCGAACGTGGTCACCGACACGACCGGCCCGAAGATCTCCTCCTGGAAAATCCGCATGTCGTTGCGCCCGGCGAAGATCGTCGGTTCGACATAGAAGCCGTCGGGAAACCCCTCGACCTTGCGCGGGCCGCCGCCGGTGAGCACCTCGGCGCCTTCCTGGCGGCCGATGTCGATGTAGGACAGGATCTTCTCGTATTGGTCGTTGCTGGCCTGTGCGCCGATCATGGTGGCGTCGTCCAGCGGGTTTCCGCTGCGGATGGCCTCGGTTCGCTCGACGCAGCGCGCGATGAACTCGTCGTAGATCGAGGAATGGATCAACGCGCGGGACGGACACGTGCACACCTCGCCCTGGTTGAGCGCGAACATCACGAACCCCTCCACCGCTTTGTCGAGGAAGGCGTCGTCGGCGGCCATGATGTCGGGCAGGAAGATGTTGGGGCTCTTGCCGCCCAGCTCGAGGGTGACCGGGATGATGTTCTCGCTGGCGTACTGCATGATCAGCCTGCCGGTGGTGGTCTCGCCGGTGAAGGCGACCTTGGCCACGCGCGGGCTGGCGGCCAGTGGCTTGCCCGCCTCGACGCCGAATCCGTTGACCACGTTGAGGACCCCGGGCGGGAGCAGATCCGCGATCAGTTCCACCACCTTCAGGATCGAGGCGGGGGTCTGCTCGGCAGGCTTGAGCACCACCGCGTTTCCCGCGGCCAGCGCGGGCGCGAGCTTCCAGGTGGCCATCAGGATCGGGAAGTTCCAGGGAATGATCTGGCCGACGACGCCGAGAGGTTCGTGGAAGTGGTAGGCGATGGTGTCGGCGTCGATTTCGCTGATGCCGCCTTCCTGCGCGCGGACCGCGCCGGCGAAGTAGCGGAAGTGATCGACCGCCAACGGCAGGTCGGCCGCCTTGGTTTCGCGCACCGGCTTGCCGTTCTCCCAGGTCTCGGCCACCGCGAGCGCCTCGAGGTTGTCCTCGATCCGATCGGCGATCTTGTTGAGGATGTTGGCCCGCTCGGCCGCCGACCTGGCGCCCCACGCGTCGGCCGCCTGATGCGCGGCGTCCAAGGCCAGTTCGATGTCGGCGGCCGAGGAGCGCGCTACCTCGCAGAATGTCTGACCGTCCACCGGGGAGGGATTCTCGAAATAGCGGCCCTCGACCGGAGCGGTCCATTCACCGCCGATGAAGTTGTCGTAGCGCGCCGCGAATTCGACGACGCTGCCCTCGGTTCCCGGCTTTGCGTAGCTCATGGCGGGTACCTCCTCGCTTGTTGCGGACGTGATGCACACGGCGGAGCGGCCGTGATGCGGGTCACTATGCCCGGCGAGGGTTGAGGAAACGTTGAGGCGCGCGAGTTCAGCCGCGCAGGGCGCTGTGCAGCCGGGCGGCCGCGAGCGCGCGACGACCGTCGCCCGCGGGGAGCAGGCGCAGCGCGTGTTCGTGGATCTCGATGTCGTGGGGCGCGCGCTCGCCGTAGCGCAGCGCGTGCTCGACGGACCGGCTGGACAGCACCGCGGTGCGCACACCGACTTCCAGATAGTCGCGCCACTGCACGATCCCCGGCGTGTCCGAGTCCGGCAGCAGGGGTCCGCGATACAACTCGACCGCGGTGGCGGTATCGCCCGCTTCCAGCGCCGCCAGCACGTCCACGGCGTCACAGGACAGCGGGCTGATCAGCTGATAGACCCGGCTGGTTATCTCGCCGCCGGTGGCGCGCCGCAGGTGGGACATCTCCGATTTGAGCGTGCTCGCGCCGACCGGCCGGTCGCCGTACACCGCGAAGTGCAGGCGTTCGTGGGTCCAGCCGTCGGGCTCGAGCGCCAGCAACGCCAAGATCTCCAGCTGCCTGGGGCGTAGCCGCACAGGAGCGCCTTCGCGGATCAAGCGGGCGGCGCCGAGACAGGTCAGCCGGACCCCCGGCGCGGCCATCCGGTGGTGCAGCTTGGTCTCGATGGCGGTGACCAAGGTCCTGGCCGTGGACATCGCCAGCGGGTGGGCGCGATCCCAGGTGGTGGACAGATCGAGCACGCCGAGCTGGCGACCGTCCGCGGCGCGAATCGGCGCGCAATAGCAGACCCATCCGTGCAGAGCGGCGACCAAGTGTTCGGCGGAGAACACCGTGTGCGGCCGTTCGGTACGCAACGCCAGCGACAGCGCGTTCGTGCCCATGTGCGCCTCGTCCCAGCAGCCACCCGGCGCGAAGTTCACCTGTTCGGCGCGGCGGCGCATCACCGGACCGCCGTGCGACCACAAGATGGTCCCGGTCTCGTCGGTGATCGCCGCGACGTAGCCGGCGCCCTCGGTGATGTCGCGCAACTGATCGGTCAGCTCGGATACCGGTGTGCGCAACGGGGACTCGGCCCAGCGGGCCGCCACATCGGCTTCGGCCAGGGGCGCGTGCCTGCGCGCCGGATCGACCGTGCGCAGCGACCGCAGCCACGATTGCGCGACCTCGCTGCGCAGCGCGGTATCACCCTGCGGTGTCCCGGCGGGAATCCATCGGGACCACTCTTGTTCCAGTGCGGCGCGTTGCCGCGAGAGGGAACTGCGCTGTGCCATCTGGCGGATCCTGTGTCGTCGCTCCGATCGTCTGCGTGCCCTCCCATCATGCCCCAGCGCGCGCCCGGACATTCCGTTTCGGCTTGCCGTCCACGGGACTGGACGACTCGCGGTGGACGACGGCTGTCGACGATCGGATCGCCGCGTCCCCCTCGGCCGAATGCCGCGCGAAGCGTGCGTGTGCCCAGGGAATCCCGGCGGTGCGACCGGCGGTCGGTGTGCGGTCGTCGTCGGCGGCCGCACACCGAACCAGCTGGTTACGGCGTGGAGAAACCGATCAGCGCCCCGATGCCGGCTCCGATCGGAATGGTGACCAGTGCGCCGACCCCGCCGAGGAAGAAGCCGATCACGGCGCCGATACCCGCGCCGATGAGGGCGCCGACACCGGCGTTGTGCTGCTTGCGTGCGAGCGTCTCGTCCTCATTGATCTGCGTGAGGCGCTCGGTCACCGCGGGGGCGCCCACCGGCGTCACCGTGAGGGTGCGGCCCGCGTCGCTGATCGCCGGCGCGAGTCCGTGCGTCGCGCCGGAGGCCTGGAACGCCAGGGGCACGGTCGCGACGACCTGTCCCGCGCCGTCGCGCAGTTCGACCGCCCTGGCGTCGGCGGTCAACGCGAAACTGCCCGCGTCCAAGGTGGTGACCACCCCGGTGCCGTCGGCGGCGGGCGCCGAGGTGAACCCGATTCCCTGTTCGACACCGTGCACGCTGACCTGCGCGGGTGTGGCCGGCTGGGCGTGCGCGACGCCCGTCGCTATTCCGGTGGCTCCGACCGCGAGTAGGGCGGTGGCGGCGAATCTGTTGACTCTCATCGTATTCCCCACATAGTCGTGTCGGCCACGAGTGCCGACGAATCCCCAAGATGCCGGGTTTCGGCCCCACCCATTCTGGCCGCAGGGCTTTCCCGAAGCAATCGTTCTGCGAATTTCACGAGAAATCGATGAGTTGCCCGCAATGCTCTCGCGCGCGAATTCTGCCCGGGCAGAGCCGGTTTCGTGTGCTGATTTCGAGAGATTGCAGAATGTGTGCTGATTCCACCGGGGTGGTTCGGAATTAGATCGGCGTCACACCGAGTTTTCTCGAAAATTGCTGGCACCTGTCGAATTCGCGGTGGGCTCGATAGCCGGTGCTCTGCGCTGCCGGACGCACCGCGACTCGGTGCGACGCCGGGGGAGATCTTCTCCACTCGGTCGTTCGCGGTGTGGCAGGCGGTGATTCGAGGCTCCCCCGGTGTTGCGGCACTCGCGCCGGATGGCGGAGATGGCATCGGTGTGGACGTTGCCGCCGACGTAGGCGATCGTCTCCACGGTTCGGGTGATTCCGGCTCCGCGCCCGTGCTGGGTGCGGACGCCTTCGTGGCGTCCGGCCTGCGCGGAGCCGGAGATCACCGGGCGTAGCGCGCCGGAGAGTGCGTGCTCAGAACGCGCTTCCGGTGCCGGGCAGCAGCCAGGCGATGCCGGGCCAGATGCCGAACGGGCTGCCCCAGAAGCCGTACGGGTTGCCCCAGTGGCCGTAGCCGCCGTAACCACCCCAGCCACCGTAACCACCCCAGCCGCCGTAACCGCCCCAGCCGTGGCGGTGGTACCCGCCGTGGCGGTGCCAGCCGCCGTGGATCTCCTCGGCCTGACTCGTCTGCGTGACGGTGGGCTGCTGTGCCATCGCGGGCGCGGCGGCCGCGGCGACGGGTGTCAGCGCGAGCGCGGCGACCATCGCCACGCGGACGACCGCTCGCCGTGCGCGCCCGGTCTCGACGTCGTGGATCATCGGTACTTCCTCACTTCGGTACGTTCCTTGTCCTGCCGGTGACCCGATTCGGCGGCCATCGGCCCAATCTCACCATCACGCATCGTACCGTTGTATAACGGTACATTCAATGTGGTTCGGTCGTGCGAGAATTCGCCCCGCCCGGGCACGTCGACGCTCGTGCAGGCCGGTCGCGCTGGGTACCGTCGGAATACCCGACCTCGAGGAGGAGTCGACCGTGGCTACCAGTGCCGATGTGCTGACCGACGCCTACGAGCGGATCAAGGAGGTGGTGCACGAAGCGGTGGACGGGCTGGCGGAGGACGACCTCGGCTACCGCATGGATCCCGGCGCGAACTCGATCGCGTGGTTGATCTGGCATCTGACCCGCGTGCAGGACGATCACATCGCGGATGTGGCCGGTACCGAACAGGTCTGGACCGCGCAGGGCTGGTACGACCGGTTCGGCCTGCCCATCGACGAGTCGGCGACCGGATACGGTGACCGCCCCGAGGGCGTGGCCGTGATCCGTGCCTCCGCGCAACTGCTCGCTGGGTACTTCGACGCGGTGCACGAGCAGACGCTGCGCTTCGTGCGCGGCCTCGGCGACGACGACCTCGACCGCGTCGTCGACAGCCGGTGGGATCCGCCGGTGACGCTGGGGGTGCGGCTGGTCAGCGTGATCTCCGACGATCTGCAGCACGCCGGTCAGGCCGCGTTCCTGCGCGGGGTGGTCGAGCGAACGAGGTGAGCGGTGGCGCGGGGCGCGTCGGCGCAGCCGTGCCGTAGGTTGGTGCCGCGCATCCGATATGTTCACAGAGAGTGCCGCCGTAGTGGTTGGAATTGTTGTGGTCGCAGCCATCGTGCTCGTGGTACTGATTGCCGTCGCGGTGGTGGCGCTGCATTGGTACGTGTGGCGTCGCTTGGTCCGGGATACGACCGTCGTGGGCTCACCAGCCCGGCGGGCGGGCACGGCGATCGTGGTGGCGGGGCCTGTGCTGCTGGTCGGCACCACGGTTGCCGAAGTGGCAGATGCTCCGTTCGCTTTGGTGCGGGTTATCGCCTGGCCCGGCTACCTGTGGGGTGCGCTGTTCGTCTATCTGCTGCTGGCTTTGGCGGTCGGTGAGCCGATCCGCCGCCTGTTGTTGCGCCGCTTCGATCACGGCGAACCGGTGCCCGAACCGGTCGTCGCGGCCGAACCCGTTCAATCCGCGCCTGCGCCGGATCCCGTGCCGGAGAACGCCTCCGCGAGCGACCAGGCCGGACCGGCCGCCACGCGGCTACCGCGCCGCGTCTTCGTCTCGCGGGTGGTGAGCGGAGCGGCCGTCGCCGCGGCGGCGACCACCGTCGGCGTCGGCGCCTACGGCGTCCTGGACGGACCGAGCGTCAAGCGTGTCACCGTGCCGCTGGCGAAGTTACCGCGCCAGGCCGGTGGATTTCGCATCGCGGTGGTCAGCGACGTGCACCTCGGCCCGATTCTCGGGCGCGGTTTCGCCGAGCGGGTGGTGCGGACCGTCAACGACACCCAGCCCGACCTCATCGCGGTCGTCGGTGACCTGGTGGACGGCAGCGTCGAGCACCTCCGCTCGGCCGTGGAACCGCTGGCCGGGCTGCGCGCCCGGCACGGCGCGTTCTTCGTGACCGGCAACCACGAGTACTTCTCCGGCGCCGAGCAGTGGATCGAGCATGTCCAGGAACTCGGCATGCACCTGCTCGCGAATGCCCGCACGGAGTTGCCCGGATTCGACCTGGCGGGCGTGAACGACGTGCAGGGCGCACGAACCGGCCAGGGACCGGACTTCGCCGAGGCGCTCGGCGATCGCGACCGCGCCCGCACCGCCGTCCTCTTGGCGCACCAGCCCGTGCTGATCGAGGACGCGGTGGCGCACGGCGTCGATCTCCAGCTGTCCGGCCACACCCACGGGGGCCAGATCTGGCCCGGCAATTACCTTGCGGCCCTGGCCAATCCGACAGTCGCCGGGCTCGAGCGGTACGGCGACACCCAGCTGTACGTCTCCAGGGGAGCCGGGGCGTGGGGTCCGCCGGTGCGGGTGGGCGCACCGTCGGACATCACCGTCGTGGAACTCGTCTCGCTCCAGGCTTGATGACGGATCTCGCCGTCATCCGAACAGTCCGCCGAGCACACCGCCGCTCTGCCCGGCTTCCTGTCCGCCGCCGGTGCCGCCGAGGAAGCCGCCCGGCGGCAGCTCCGACGGCTGCACGATGACGAAACCGCGTCCGGAGAACGACAGCGTCATCCCCTCCCCGGTGCTGCGGCCCATCAACCGGCCCAGCCCGAACGAATCGTTGCGTTTGATGCCGGTCTGCAGACTCGACGACCAGGCCACCGCCGCCTGCGGGTCGGCGTAGGTCGGCTGGTCGACATTCAGCACCACCGGCGTGCCGTGCGTGGTGATGGCGATGCGGCCGCGGCCGGTGAAGACACAGTTGAACAAGCCGGCGTTGCTGGCGAACCCGGCGGCGCCCTGCACCATCCGGATGTCGTAGCGCAGGGTGGAATCGAAGGCGAGCACGTTGGCGCCGTTGATGGTGAGACCGTCGGTGCCGTCCAGATCGATGGTGTGCACATCCGCTGCGCCGTTGGCGACGAACAGGTCGCCGCGCCCGGTTACCTTCATCAGGGGAACGCCTTCGCCGGTCAGCCGCTGCTGGATCGCCCGGCCGATGCCGCCCGCCCCGAGCGCTTGGAACTGCAGGTCGCCCTGGTAGGCGACCATCGATCCGGCGCGAGCCATCACGTCGCCGTTGACGGCCACCTTGATCATCTTGCCGCCCTGCTTCTGGATGCCCGCGCCGGTGACTTCGGCGTGGCTGGGGGCGAACAGTTCGCTCTGCATCGGCAGCGCTCCTTGCTGAGGTGAGGGCATCGGTGGTGGCGGCGCCGCGGACGGGGCGGAATAGGCCGGTGGCGGCGGGTAGGTGGGTTGCGGCGGGTAGGCCGGTTGCGGCGGGGAGCCTGGTTGCGGCGCGGGCTGGTGCGCCTGCGGTGGGGCAGGTGGATACGGGGGAGCAGAGGCGGTTTGCTGTGGCGGGGGCGGAGCAGATCGATACGCCGGTGGGGGAGTCGAAGCGGGTGACGAGGTCGGCGGGGCCGGCTCGTCATCGATGTTCACCCCGAAAGCCGTTGCGATTCCGGCCAGCCCGTTGTCGTAACCCTGCCCGACCGCGCGCACCTTCCATCCGCCGCCGCGGCGGTAGATCTCCACGCAGACCACGGCGGTCTCGGTGCTCAGCCCTGTCATCGGGAAGGCCAGCGTGCTCGAGGCGGAGGCGATGGTCGCGCGCAGCGAGCCCGCGGACGCGAAGGTGGGCGGACCGTTGCCGTCCAGGCTCGCGGTGACGACGACACGGTCCACGTCACCGGGCAACGCGCTGGTCTGGATGTCCACCACGTCGCCTGCCCCCCGGCCGTGCCGGTAGGTGACGCCCGGTGCGACCGGCTGGTTGAAGAAGACGAAGTCGGCGTCGGAGCGCACCCGCCCCGCCGCGTTCAGCAACAGCGCGGATACGTCGACGGGAGCCGAGCAGGTGACGGTCACCGCCAGCCGATCGCCCGGCGCGGGGCGGTTCTCACCGCGGGCGAGGTCGGTCACGGCAGGCCGTCCGATCCGTCGGGGCGTCGTCGGGTTGACATGCGATTCACGGTTTCCAGTGTGTCGTGCGTCCGGAACCCGCGCCACCGGCATACCCGGCCGGACCACGACAGGCGCTTGCGTCCGTTCGCGGGCGGCGTCCTGGTCGCGGCGACAGCTCCTGCGTCCCGGTGAGGTCGGCAAACCATGGGCCGGTCGCGGGCCAGCACCCGCCCGAACGCTGATCGCCGCCTGAGCGTCCCCGGCATACGGCCCTCGCCGCACCCCGGCGACACGGCATACGGCGCGACGGCACCGCACCTGTTCGGCTGCGGCGGCCGATCCTCGGAAGCGCGACTAGAGCCCGGCCGTATCGATCGGGCTCTGGTCGGCAATCCGGCCTACAGGACTTCGGCGTACATGGTGCCGTCGAGGATGCCGAATTCGACTTGTCCGGGGAACAGGGGCAGGGCGCCGGTGGCGTGCTGGGTGTGGTTGATCGCGATGGTCTCGGTGGCCCACCGGTGCAACGGTTCGGGTAGACGAAGAACCCGATGGTCGGTGCAGCGGACGTACGGGTAGGTGATCTCGCCGGGCCCGGCGAGCGGGTTGTGGATGGCGAGGGTGGCGATGTCCAGGACCAGTCCGGTGTGCTTGGCGGAGGCGACGGTCGGTGGCTGCAGTTCGATGTCGTCCATGACCGAAGACGGTAGCTCGAAGGATGCCGGAAGTGGGTGATTCCACGCGAATGTCGGTGGGATTTCATGGGAAGTGGGGGACGGCGAGGTTCATCTAGTTGGGTGAACCCCACCGCTACCACCAGCGATCGCGGCAGGCTTGGGCGTACCGGTGCCGCGCTGGATGCCCCGGAGCCACCGGGACAGCGATGAGCCTAAGCGACGCTGAACGTTCGCGGTGGCGTTTCCGTTGAATCGCCGGACGTGGCCGCCCGGTCCGGATCCGGCGGCGACCGACCGGTAACCGTCGTGGGAATGCCGCGCGACCGGCGGCGCGGCTTACTATGCGTCCGGCGTCAAAGAAGCTGTGTGCGTTGAGTATCCGGCACGGCTGTGTGTTTCTTTTCGGTTTTCTTCAGGAGGGTGAAAGACGTGCTCTACGTAGTCATTGCGGCCATTGTCGTTACGTTGTTGGCCGTGTCGGCCGCGGCTATGGTCTGGGATCCACGCCGTCGCCCCGAGTTGGACGAGTACGAGTACGAGTACGACCTGGACGAGAGTGACGCTACCGCAGGCGAGTACGTCCGCCAGCGCGGCGTCGAGTGGCCGCGCAAGGAGACCGTCTGACCTGTGTGGCGCCGCCCGGCGGGCGGTGGAGGAACTTGGGTGCCCAGCCGAGTGCGGCTGGGCACCTTTTGTTTTGGGCCGCCCCGCTCGCTCGGCGGCCGGTGCCGGCAATCGACTCTCGCATCCGTGCTGTGGCTGGGTCGGGTGATCTCCTCGCGGGCCGATGCTGCCGTGTGATACCAGGAATTTTGAAAAACATAGCGAGACGCTATCAAGACGATTCGACTGCCGCCAACAGCATATATGGGCGGCTGTCGATGATCAGATCACCCGGCAGGGTTCCAATTATGTGAGAATGATGGGTAACATAACGGCGGTATCGGCAGCCCGGCTCGGGTAGTGCGTCACGCTCGCGGGGGTGTGGCGGACGATCCGGCCGCGCGGTGGCGATCGGACGGAAAGGATGCATCGGCGCATGCTCAAGACGCTGGACCGAATACTCGGCTACGAGATGAAGGTCTCGGAGTTCCTCGGCACCCTCATCATCCTCGGCATTCCCTACGGACTGGCCGGGGTGGTCTGGACCCTCACGCACACAGGCCATTTGCGGAACATGCACGGCATCGACCTGGTGATCTCGTTCCTCGGATCGATCGTGTGCTGGCCGGTGCTCACCTTCTCGAATGTGTGCATGACCTGATGATGGCGATGGTGTGGCTCATCGACGTCGTGGTGATCGTGGTGAAGATCCTCGGTGGGCGGATGAAGGTCAACCCGGTGTTGCGTCTCGGGTTGTGGCTCGCGGTGTCGAGCGCGGCGGTCGCGGGGTTCGCTGTTCTCGGGGCGCTGATGGTTCTGCTCCAACGTTGGCTGGCGAGCATGTGAGGGGTCGAAGTCACCCTCTCAGCGAGAGATCGTCTGATCACATATACGTACAGTCTGGCGAAGGATGCTGTGGGTATCTACCATGCTTGCTGTCAAACCTACTGGTGCAGAGGGTATAGTCGCCGGTTCCTTGCGCAGCACTCCTTGCTCATCCGCGCAGAGCTATAAGAATAACGATTAACATAATGCTTGTTTGACGCCTGTGAGGTGTGCAACACTGCACACCGCATGCCACCGCCGACGGTCATTGCCGCGCGGGGCGGATTCCAGAAAGGACCGGCGAAGAGTGACTGTCCCCACCCTCCATCGCGGGCCCGCCGACCCTGTCGGCGGAGCGAGCGAGCTGGAGAAGATCGTCGACAGCGTCTCGGGGCTGTGGCGCAGGCACCCGCAGCGATCGCTCGAGACATTGGGGCGGCAAGTCATGCTCGGCCGGGAAGCGCTCGCGCAACTGATCGTCTCTCTGGTGCGCCGTCGTTTCCCTTACCAGGAATTCATCAAGCAGTGCGCGTTCATGGCGAACGTCTCGGCCGCGCCGACGGTGTTCGTCGCGATTCCCATCGCGGTGGTCGTCTCCATCCAGGTCGGCGCGCTCGTCAACCAGGTCGGCGCGACGACGTTCATCGGCGCGGTGGCCGGTCTCGGCATCATCCGTCAAGGCGCGCCCTTGGTGTCGGCGCTGATGGTGGCGGGCGCGGTGGGCTCCGCGATCTGCGCCGACCTCGGCTCCCGGACGATCCGGGAAGAGATCGACGCGATGATGGTGATGGGCGTCGACCCGGTGCGCCGCTTGGTCGCGCCGCGGCTGGCGGCGGCGGTGCTGGTCAGCGTCCTGCTCTGCGGCTTCGTGGTCTTCGTCGGCTTCGCGACCGCCTACATGTTCAACGTCTACGCCCAATCCGGGACGCCGGGCTCGTTCATCAATTCGTTCGCCTCCTTCGCGGTCGCGAACGACCTCCTGGTCGCGCTGGCGAAGGCCGCGATCTTCGGGATGCTCACCGCGGTGATCGCCTGCGACATCGGCTTGCACGCCCACGGCGGTCCCGGCGGCGTCGCGAACGCGGTGAACTCCGCGGTGGTGAGTTCGGCGCTGATGTTGTTCGCCACCAACATCATCCTCACCCAGCTGTACAACACGCTGTTCCCGACGAAGGTGGTGTGAGCATGGCCAGCACCTATACGCCGCCCGCGATGCAGCCGGTGCGGGCCGTCGGGAAAGCCGCCATGGTTCCGGTGCACGCCAATCAGCGCATCGGGCACCAGGCCTTCACTTTCGTTCGAGCGGTCGTGGCGATCCCCTTCGTGCTGAAGCACTATCGCAAGGAAGTGGCGCGGCTGATCGCCGACGTCGGCTGGGGCAACGGCTCGCTCATCGTCGGCGGCGGCACGATCGGCGTCGTGGTGATCCTGTGCGCCTTCGGCGGGATCATCGTCGGGATGGAGTCGTTCACGGCGCTGAACCTCCTCACCATGTCGCCGCTGACCGGCGCGATCTCCGGTTTCGCCACCACCAGGGAGCTGGCGCCGATCCTCGCGACGCTGGCCTTCGCGATCCAGGCCGGTTGCCGCTTCACCGCGCAGCTCGGTTCGATGCGCATCTCCGAAGAGATCGACGCCCTGGAATCCATCGCCATCCGTCCGCTGCCGTATCTGGTCAGCACCAGGATGATCGCGGCGACGCTGACCATCATCCCGCTCTACAGCATCGGTCTCGCCACCGCGTACCTGACGACGAAGATCACCGTGCTGTTTCTGGGCGGCACCGCGGCGGGCACCTACGACCACTATTTCTTCCAGTTCCTGATCGGACCGGACGTGTTCTTCTCCCTGCTGAAAGTCGTGGTGTTCGTCCTGCTCGCGACGTTCATCCAGTGCTACTACGGCTACGTTGCCACCGGCGGCCCCGAGGGTGTCGGGGTGGCCGCCGGGCAGGCGATCAAGATGGTGATCGTCGTGATGGTCTTCGCGAATCTGTTCCTGACCCTGACGATCTGGGGCATCGATCCCGGATTCCGGATCTCGGGGTAAGCGCCGATGATCCTGGATCCCAGCGGTCGCGGGCCCTCCGGCCGGCAGTTGACGCTCTACGGGCTCGCCGTGCTCACCACGATCGCCGCGCTGCTGTATCTGCTGGCGCTGCGCTACACCGGTCACTTCGAGGACAAGGTCCCGGTGACCGTAGTCCTCACCAGTACCGGTGACGGGTTGCCCAGCCGCGCCGACGTGAAGTTCCGCGGCATGGTGGTCGGCCGCGTCGCCGGTGTGGACGTCGTGGCGCGTGGCGCGCGGCAGCACGCGAGCGTCGATCTGAAACCGGGCGTTGTATCGACCATTCCGGCGAATGTCACGGCGCGGGTCATCCCCAACAATCTGTTCGGCGTCACCGCGATCGAACTGCTCGACAACGAGCCGGGGACCGGTAGCCTGCGCGCGGGCACGACCATCGCGGAGGACACGAGCTCGGCCACCGTCGCGTTGCAGACCACCTTGAACGTGCTACGCGACGTGCTGAACAACATCCAGCCCGAGAAACTCGGCCGAGTGCTCGCGACGCTGTCGGCCGCGCTGGACCCCGCCGCGCGGGCGCCGGGCTCGACGATCCAACGACTGGACCACTGGCTCACCGAGGTGCGCGGGATTCCCGAAATCGGTGATCTGCTGGGTGATCTCGGACGCGCTTCGGTAGCGCTGAGCGTGTCCGCGCCCGATCTGGTCGGACTGCTCTCGGAGTCGGTCACCAGCGCGCGAACTCTCGCCGAACGCCGTGCCGAGCTGATCAGCCTGCTGACTACGGGCAACGCGACGGTGGATTCGGTGAACGCGCTGTTCGCCCGCAATCCCGATGCGGGCAAGTTCCTGGTGGCAGGCCTGGACGACTTGTTCGGCAACCTCGCCGACGATCCCCAGGCCATCCCGTACACGGCGCGGAATCTGAACGTCGCGTTGCAGCGGCTGGCCACCACTTTCCGATTCGGTCCGATGAAGCAGATGGTGTGGAAGATGGATGTCTCCTTCACGCCGTTCCAGCAGTACACCGCCGCGGACTGCCCGCGTTACGGTGACCGGTACGGACCGCGCTGCTTCGGCGCGTCTGTTCCGGATACCGCGCCGCCGCAGCAGTTCCCGCCGCAGTTGCTGCCCGGATGGCTCGACGCGGCGGGGCCACGGCCGATCCCCGCGGCGCAGCCGGAGCAACCTGTTCTTCAAATCCCCGGCCTGCCCGCGATTCCGGGATTGCCCGCGATTCCGGGTCTGTCGTTGCCCGGCCTGCCCGGGCCAGGCGCCCCCGCACCCGCGGAGCCCGGTCCGGCGCCGCAGGGAACCGCCCGGCCGATCGCCCTGCGCGGCGCCGACGCCGTCGCGGCGATCGTCGGCGGCCGACCGACCGTCGCGCAATTGCTGTTGCTGACCCCGGTCCTCGCGGGCGGCTCGGTGACCGTGTCCGAGCAAGCTCCCGGCAACGGAGGGCGATGAGATGAGATCCACCAGAGCGCTGATCGGTTTCAGCTTGTTCGCGGTCGTGGCGATCGCCCTCACCTACACCATCTGGTCCACTTTGCAGCGATCGGTCGAGGGGCGCACCCAGCCCTACTCGGCGGTGTTCTCCGATGTGCTCGGCTTGCGCGTCGGCGACGACGTCCGCGCGGCGGGCGTGCGGATCGGCCGGGTGGACAAGATCGACTTCACCGACGGGTACCTGGCCAGAGTCGATTTCCGGCTCGAGGACGGGCAGCGGCTGACCACGACGACAAAGGCGATGGTCCGCTACCAGAACCTGATCGGGCAGCGCTACGTGGCCTTGGCCGCGGGCGATGGGGCGGGGACGGTGCTGGAGGCGGGCGCGCAGATCCCGCTGGAGCGGACCGAGCCCTCGTTCGACGTGTCCGCGCTGCTGTCGGGGTTCGAGCCGCTGTTCGGCGTGCTGCAACCCGATCAGGTGAACTCGTTGTCGGAGACGCTGATCCAGGCGTTACAGGGCAGCCAGGTGTCGCTCAGCGCCTTGATCACGCAGGCGGCGCAGCTGGCGGGCACGTTCGGTCAGCGGGACGAGATCCTGGGCGAGGTGCTGGGCAACCTCAGCAGTGTGGTGACCGGTCTGGCCCATCGCAGCGGCGAGCTGGAGACGCTGCTCACCCAGGCGCGCGCGCTGATGGAGGGGTTGTACGCGCAGGGCGAGAGCCTGAAGCACTCCGTCGACCGGGTCGCGGGCACCACCGACTCGCTCACCCGCTTGGTGATGCAGGTCAAGCCGGGGCTGGCGACCGCCCAGCGGGAAGCCACGACGGGTGTGGCGCTGCTGCTGCTCAACGGCGCCTCGCTGGACCAGGCAGCGGTGGAGTTGCCCACGGTGCTCAACGGCATCGCCCGCTTCACCGGCTACGGGGCATACGGCAACGCCTACCTGTGCAGCCTCGACATCTCGCTGTGGGGCGTGCTGCTGCCACCGGGACTGTTCTCACAGGTGGGCGGCGATTCGCATTCGGAGGTCTGCCGGTGATCGAGAAATTGCGGCTGCCGGGTTTCCTGCGCAACCGGCATCTGCGGCTGGGGCTCCTCGCGGCCGGGCTCGTCGCTGCTCTGCTCGTCGGTTCCAGCGTGCTGAAACAGGCGCGGCTGGGGGACAAGACGATCGAGGCCGAGTTCGCGCAAGCCGCGGGCCTGCGCCCGGGTGCGACGGTGGACGTCTCGGGTATCGAGGTCGGTGCGGTGCGATCGGTGCGTCTGGAGGGGCCGAAGGTCGTCGTCGAGCTGCGCGTCCGTCGCGACCTGCGGCTGGGGCCGGACGCGCGCGCGGCCATCGAGATGTCCACCATCCTCGGCCGGTTGCACGTGGATCTGCTGCCCGGCGATGGTAAGGGCCTGCCGGGCAACCGGATTCGCCTGATCAACACGACCGTGCCGTACAACTTGAGCAAGGTGATCCAGGATCCGCAGTACAAGAATTCGTTCGAGCGGATCGAGCGCATCGATCCGCGGAAACTACGGCAGGCACTGGACGCGGTGAACCAACAGCTGGGCGATTCTCCGCAGTTGGCCGTGCAGGCGCTCGACAGCATCGGCGCGCTGGCCAAGGTGGTCGACGATCGCCGCGACGAGGTCGACGCGCTGCTCAAAGGCCTCGATCAGGTCTCCCAGCTGGTTTCGGACAATCAGAACAGCGTGCTGCTGTTGCTGACCCGCGGCGAGGCCATCGGCGCCGCGGTGCAGAAGCGCCAAGCGCTGCTGCGGCAGTTGCTCGACAACGTCGCCAGCCTGTCGGGCCTGCTGCGCGATATGGGCTTGGAGAACAACGACCAGCTCGAGCCGCTGATCCACGACCTGAACACGATGTCGGAGGGGCTGGCGAAGAACCGCGACAACCTCGACCGGCTCTACGAGATCATGCCGGTGACGTTGCGGCAGTTCACCAATGTGACCGGCAACGGTCCCTACGGCGAGGTGTGGGCGCCGTGGTTCTTCCCGGACAACTGGCTGTGTTTCGCCCAAGCCGTACAGGGGTGCAAGTGAGGAGAATGCGAATGCTGGGCAAGGCCACGGCGGTGTGCGCGGCCGCCCTGTTGGCGGCGGGATGCTCGCTGGTGCCCGACAGCCTGACCACGCTGCCCGACCGCTATCTCGGCGAACATCTGCGGATCAGCGCGGATTTCGAGAACGTCGCCGGTTTGTACGCGGGCAACGAGGTGGCCGTGCTCGGTGTGCCGGTCGGCCGCGTCGACACGGTGGAAGCCAAGGGCAGCTATGTCCAGGTGACCATGAGTCTCGACAAGGGGGTGGCGATTCCGGCCGACGCGATCGCCGCGCTGGTGTCACCGCAACTGATCACCAATCGGCACGTCGAGCTCGCCCCGGCCTACAGCGGTAGCGGACCGGTGCTCACCGACGGCACGCACATTCCGCTCACGCGGACCCGCACACCGGTCGAGCTCGACCGCATCCTGCAGAACTTCGATCAGCTCGGCGCCGCGCTGAAGGGCGATCCGGACAACGGCCCGATGGCGAGCCGGGTGCTGTTCCCGCTGCTGGACGGCAACGGCGACCGGCTGCGCGCGACCCTGGACGCGCTGTCGGCCGCGTTCGAAGTGTCCTTCGCGAATGCCGACCAGATCTCCAACACCATCATCAAGCTCACCGAGATCACCCAGATCATCGCGCAGAATGACCAGACGGTTCGCGATTTCAGCGGCAGGCTCACCGAGTTGATCGCTCTGCTGGGCCAACAGGCGCCCGGTCTGCAGGCGGTGCTGGAGCAACTGGATCAGTTCGTCACGAACACCTCGACGCTGGTCGGCCGCAACGGTGACCAGCTGGCCGGCGCGCTCGACCGTTTCACCGCGATCACCGCGCAGATGCGGGCCAACGCCCGCGGGCTCACCGAGATCATCGATGTGGGGCCGCTGCTGTTCGAGAACCTGTCCAACGCGGTCAGCCGGGAACACCAGGCGCTGCGCCTGCACGCGCTGACCGACAAAGTGGTGCTGGACAACGAGGTCGTATCCCAGTTCTGTGAACGAATCCAGCTGCGCCTCGACGGTTGCCGCACCGGGAAGCCGCAGGATTTCGGTCCCGATTTCGGGTTGACCGCCGCACTGCTCGGGATCGCAGAATGAACCGGGCGACCGCGCTGAAGCGCATCACCGCCGCCGTGGTGACCGTGGCGGCTGTCGGCGGGGCGACCGGTTGCGGCGTCGGCGTCTCGAATCTGCCGATGCCGAAGCCGGGGCTCGGCGCCCCGGGCTACCCGATCCACGCCACCTTCCGCGACGCGCTCAACCTGCCCGACCACGCGCACGTGAAGATCGGCGGCACCGACATCGGCGTGGTCACCGGCATCAGCACCACCAACTTTCTCGCCGACGTCGAAATGCTCATCCGCGAGGACATCCAGTTGCCGCGCGGCACCACCGCGGAGCTGCGTCAGGCGACACCACTCGGCGACATCTTCGTCGCGATGACGCTGCCTCCTGCCACCGAGGGCGCAGAGTTCTTGTCGGCGGGCGACACCATCGGCGCCGATCACACGGCGGCGGCCGCGTCGGTCGAACAGCTGATGATGTCGGTGTCGATGCTGATCAACGGAGGCGGCATCAATCAGGCCGCGAAGATCACCGCGGAGCTGAACACAATGTTCGCCGGCCGGGCTCCCGAACTCGCCCACCTGATCACCGAACTGACCGCCGTGATCGCCGCGCTGAACGCGCGCACCGACGACATCGACAACGTTCTGACCGGAATGAACGTCCTGACCGGCGAATTGGCCCGGCGCAAGGCCGAACTCGGGGCCGCCGCGGACACCTTCCCGCAGTTGCTCGCCTTGCTCGCCGAGAACAACCAGGCCATCGTGGATCTGCTCGACAAGGTGTCGGTGACCATGACGGCGCTCGGCGATTTCACCGAGACCACCGGACCGCAAGCGGTGAGCCTGTTCGACAGCATCCAGCAGTTGATGTCGGGTTTCACCCAGATGGGCAACGACTTGGGCGGCACGCTCGACGGGCTGCACACGATCTACCCGTCGCTGATGGGCAGCCTGGACGGGCCGGTGCTGGCGGTGGCGGCGACGGTGTCCTACCTCAGCGTCGGCGCACTGACCGACCCGTCCGGCAGCCGACTGCCCGAACTCGGTGACGTGCCCGCCTTCATCGGCAGCTTGGCCCAGGTCATCGAGAAGGTGATCGGCCGGGTCACCAGTCCGCCGCGGCAACCGGAGCAGGAAGAGGGCGGACGATGAATCCACCGTTGTGGCAATGGCTGGTCCGTCGCCGTGTCGCCGTCGCGAATCTCGGTCTGGTCGTGGTGCTGCTGGCGGGCGCGGCCTACCTGGGCGCGGTGGTGCTGCGGATCGACCCGATGCGCGGCACGTACGCGGTCACGGTGGACTTGCCGTCCTCCGGCGGGCTGCTACCGGGCAACGACGTCACCTTCCGCGGCACCCGGGTCGGGTCGGTGCGGGAGGTGACAGCGTCCGGTTCCGGCGTAGCCGCGATCGCCGAAATCGATGCTACGGCGAAGATCCCGGTCGGCGGCACGGTCGTGGTCGGTCGGCTGTCGGCGGCGGGCGAGCAGTATCTGGACTTCCGGCCGGACGCCGACACCGGGCCGTATCTCACCGACGGCGCGCTGGTCGACCGATCCCGCACGTCCGTGCCCGTCTCGGTGCAGTCGATGCTGACCAATCTGAGCGGGCTCATCGGCGGCATGAACCCCGATCGGCTGAACGTGATCATCGACGAACTCGACAAAGCGCTGGCGGGCGGGCCGGACCAGCTGCGGAACATGATCTCCGGGATCAGCCGGGCCATGGCCGGGTTGACCGATCTGCTGCCGCAGACCCGGCAGCTGATCGAGAATCTCGAGATCATCGCGGAGACGACCTCCCACGCCCAACCGGACCTAGCCACGTTGACGCGGGCCGGTGGGGTGCTGTTCGAGCAGTTGAGCGCCGCCGACCGCGAAGTGCGTCACCTGCTCGACGAAGGTCCCGGCCAACTGGCCACCCTCGGCGGGTTCGTGTCCCGCACGCAGGACCCCATCACCGATCTGGTCACCAATTTCGTCGCGATCACCAGAGCCGCCAAACTCCGTGAGCCCGCGATCGCCGCACTTTTCCCGGCGTTGCGGGCCGGTTCGGAGGCGCTGGGCATCCCGGCGCACGACAACGCATTCCACACGATGGTCGACATCTGGCCGCGACCGACCTGCGAGTACGACACCATCCCGGTGGTGCCCACCCAGAAGATGACCGACACGCGCGTGCGTCTCTACAACTACTGCGTCACCGACGACCCGGCGCTGCAGATCCGCGGTTCGGCGAACGCGCCGCGGCCGAACGTGCCGGACAACGGGTCCGGACCGCCGCCGGGCGTCACCGGCGACGAACTGTCCCGACCCGCTCCCGGCAACTAGGAGAAACGATGAGCGACACCGACGTCGAGAACACCGACGAAACGAAGGACACGACCGCGACCGAGGTGCGCGAGCCCGAAAACGCGGCGGACGACGCCGCCGACAACTCCGGTGCGCGCCGGCCCCGGCTGCGGAGCCGGTTGGGGGGACCCCGCGCGACCCTGGTGGTGCGCGCTGCGACCGCGGCCGCGCTCGTCCTGGCGGTCGCGGCGGCGGCCTTCTGGTTCGTCCAGAACAAGAACAACGAAGACCTGCTGGAAGCCCAGGATCAGGCTCGTACCGCCGCCTGCCGGTACGCACCGGTGCTGGCGAACTACGACGCGAAGGATCTCGACGCGTATTTCGCCGCGGTGCTCGACGGCGCCACCGGGGACTGGAAGAAGCAATTCGACTCCACCAGCCGCGAATTGCGCGAAGTGCTGACCCAGGGCGAGGTGGTGTCGAAGACGAACGACGTGCAGTGCGCCATTCGCACCGCCGATGAGAGCTCCGCCGAGGCCATCGTGGTCATCGGACAGAGCATCACCAGTCTCGGTACCCAGGGCAAGCCCGCGCCCGGGCAGCTGTCGATGGTGCTGCGCCTGGAGAAGTCGGGCGATCGCTGGCTGGTGAACAAGGTCAACTCGCCGCTGGCGCCGCCGCGGCTGCCCTGAACTGTCCGCGGCGACACGGCAGCGGACGCACACGGCTGTCGCCGACGCGGCTGAGCCGGGTCGCGCGAGGTGTAGGGAAGACAAGGGAAGGACCGTCATGTCCGCTGTGGCAGAACCATCGAACGGCGCCGTGCCGCTGACCAAGGATCGCACCCGGATCCATGTCGACGCGGCCCATCGGCCGCTTACAAAGCGCCCGATAAAGCTGACCGACGCGTTGGACTTCTGGTCCTTCGCGGGCGCGGCGGCGAATGTCGTCATGCAGATGGCCCGCCCTGGCGTCGGTTACGGTGTCGCCGAGAGCAAAGTCGAGTCCGGGTCGCTGATGAAGCACCCGTGGAAGCGGGCGCGCACCACCACCCAGTATCTGGCCGTCGCTATCCTGGGCACCGACGAGGAACGCGAGGCCTACCGCGAAGCGGTGAACGTCGCCCATCGCCAAGTGCACTCGGCGCCGGGTGCGCCCGTGCGATACAACGCGTTCGATCGTCACCTGCAACTGTGGGTGGCGGCGTGTCTGTACATCGGCTTCGAGGACACCTACCAGCTGCTGCAAGGCCGGATGGACGACGAGCAGGCCGAGGCGTTCTACCGCTCGTCCTCGACGTTGGGGACCACGCTGCAGGTCACCGAGGACATGTGGCCGGCCACCCGGGCGGACTTCGACCGGTACTGGAACGAGGCCTGCGCCCACGTGGCGATCGACGACTACGTGCGCGGCTATCTGAACGATCTGCTCGACCTGCGGATGATCCACTGGACGCTGCGGCTGCCGTTCCGAAACCTGTTGCGCTTCCTCACGATCGGGTTCCTCGCCCCGCTCTTCCGGGAGCAGATGCGGGTCGAATGGACCGCTGCCGACCAGCGACGTTTCGAGCATCTGTTCGTGTTCGTCGCGTTCGTCAACCGGTTCATCCCGCGGTTCGTGCGCCACGGCGGCACCTATGGCCTGATGGCCGACATCCGCCGCCGTATCCGCAGACAGAAGAACCTGATCTGAGCCGAAACCGCCGCGGACGGACCGGGGACCACGTGACCGGGGCGCTGAAAAGTGCCCTGGCCGGGAAGGCCGTCAGTCGACGGTGAAGTTGCGCCAGGACCCGTGCAGGCCCTGCCCGCGCAGCGAGGTGCTGCGGCCGTCTTCGATCGGATGCAAGGTGATGATGCCGAAACCGATCTGCACCGTCTCCGGCAGCTGCGGCGCGCGCGTGGTGTACACGGGGGAGTCGTCCACGTACCAGTCGGCGGTGCCCGCTGTACGGTCGATGGTGACGGCGTAGCGGTGGAACTCGCCGGGCTTGATGTCGACCCCGGCCAGCGGCGCGTGCACCACGTGGGTGAACGCCTCTTCCTGGGGGACGACGCCGGGCACGAACAGCCGTTCGTGGATGGCGTACGCGTGCTTGCCGGTCGCGATCAGATCGAAGACCTGGGCGCTGCTCATGTCGAGGACGTTGAACGCGGCGAACCCGTCGCGGTAGTCCTCGCCGGTGACGTCGATGTTCTCCGCGGCCATCTCCACGGCGAAGGTCCGCGCTCCGGCGGTGAGATCGAACGCCTCGGTCGACACCAGCAGATGCTTCGGATTGTCCAGTATCTGGACTTCGGCGTGGGATCGGGTGAAAGCGTCGATCCGGAGCGACACGGTGCCCTCGCCGACCTCGGTGTGTGCGGCCGGATCGGCGTAGCGCCAGGTCTGGTCGGCACCGAGCGGGACCTCCAGGAAACGCCACCGGTCTTCGCGCAGCTCCGGGCCGTTGAGGTCGTCGTATGTCATCGCGTTTACCTTTCAGCCGAGCCGTTCTCGGCGGAATCCGATAGGTCGTGCTCGGTCGCCCGGCGGCGCAGTGTGGTCACGACGCCGTTCGACGATTTGTAGCCGACACCCCCGAGTAGGAGACGTTCCTCGGTCAGCCGTGGACGTATCGCGGGACCCATCGGCCACCAGTCGTCGAGTTCGACCAGACCCGGCTCGATCAGTTCCAGATCGCCGAAGTACGAGGCGATCTGCTCGCGGGTACGGTACCAGCCGGAGCCCAAACCCATTTCGGTGAAACGTCGTTGGAGCTCGATGGCCATGTCGTGGGCCTCGCCGCCGTCGGCGGGATCGTAGAAGTGCGTGATCGCGACATAGGAGCCGACCGGCAGCGCATCGATGTACTGACGCATGATTCCGGCGGGATCGAGGTCGTCGTCGACGTGATGCAGGATGCCGCAGAGGATCAGCGCCAGCGGGCGGGTGAGGTCGAGGTGCGGGGTGACCTCGGAGTGCGCCAGCAGGGTGTTCGGCTCGGTCAGATCCGCGGGGACGAAATGGGTGTACTCGTTGCGCTCGAGCAGCACGCGGCCGTGGATGTTGCACACCGGGTCGTTGTCGACGTACACGACGCGCGCCCGGGGGTTCTCCTGCTGCGCGATCTCGTGGGTGTTGCCGACGGTCGGCAGACCCGCGCCGATGTCGAGGAATTGGTCGATACCGACCGTCCCGGCCAGGTACCGGACCACCCGGTGCAGCCACCGGCGGTTCATGCGGGCGACTTCGCTCTGCCGCGGAGCGACTTCGGCGACTTTGTCGCGTACGTAACGGTCGACTTCGTAGTTGTCTTTGCCGCCCAAGGTGGCATCGTAGACGCGAGCGATGCTCGCGCGGGTCGTGTCCACGCCGACCGGGGCGCGGACACCGGTCTGGGGAGCGGAATCGGGCATGGAGACCTCTCTCTAGTTTCCTTAGCCTGGCTCACAGCCTAGGGTCCGCCGCATCGCCGAGCAATCCGTGCGGATTCGTTCGGCCAGTGCTGATTTCGTGGGATCGATCGGCTGTCGCGCCGAATACGATCGCGCATCAAGACCGGTCGGTACTCATCTCGATGACGTGCTCGACTCAGGACGCGCCGGGCCGGTGCAGCACCCGCCCGGGCAACCATCCGCCCTGCACATGTGTCACTCGCCACCAGTGGATGTGCACCGCCACCGCCTCGATGGGCGTGGACAGGAACGGTTCGACCCGCGGCTCCTTCCGTAACAGCGTCCGGAAGGTCTCTTCTCGCTCGCTCGCCTCCGCCCGGACCACGGCCGTGCCCAAGCCCTGTGCGAACGGGTTCAGGAAACCCTCGGGGACGACCTTGACCCCGATGCTCGGATTGGCTCGCAGGCTGTCCAACGTACGCCCCCCGGACTCGAGCACGAGCGTCAAGCGGAACGGATCCCCGTTCAGCGCGGCGAAGAACGCGTTCGAGCACCAGTTCACGCCGTCTTTCGACGTCGCGAGGTCGATGCTGGTGAAGCCGAGGATGCCGGTCAGCTTGTCTCGGATGTCCTGATCGGTGATCTGCACGTCGTTCGATGTCATGGCGGGCTCCGTGGTGGGTGACGGGTGCTGACTCGTGCGACCGACGCCACCGGGGACGAGACGGTCGCCGGGCCACGGCGGCCGCAGCGGGGGCCGCCGCGCCACCGGGTCGTGCAGCACCATCTGGGGCCGCGCCCGCCGAGCGGGCCGATCCCTGTGCTGACGTCATGGCGCTTCTCCTCCGCGTGGCCGCCGTCGGGGGCGACTCTACGCACACCCGTCCCAGCTCGCGGGCGATTCAGGTCGGGATATTGCATTGTCGCTCTTGCGAATCCATGCGTGCGAACACAATCTCCGCCACGCGCTCGCGGCGGAATCGGCGCCAGGGTGGGGCCGAGTAGGATCGTCAACCGACGTTTCAGACAGCTGTGATGGTGGAGGCACAACGCCCCGCGGTCTAACCCCCGATCGGCCGGAGGCATGCATGACGAACGACGAGGACAGTGGTGACCACGCGGATTTCCCTGCGGCGGAACGTGGTCCGACCGTCCTGCGGATCGCGCTCGGCAGCCGGTTGCGTCAGCTGCGCGAGGGCTGCGGGATCAGTAGGGAGGCCGCGGGCGACGCCATCCGCGGATCGCACGCCAAGATCAGCCGGCTGGAGCTGGGCCGGACCGGATTCAAAGAACGCGATCTGCACGACCTGCTGACTCTTTACGGAGTTGTCGACCCGGCTGAACGTGAAACGTACTTCGAGCTGGCTCGCCGGGCCAACGACCCGGGCTGGTGGCAGCACTACAGCGATCTGCTCCCGGCGTGGTTCGAGACCTACATCGGCCTGGAACAGGCCGCCACCACCATCCGCACCTACGAGGCGCAATTCGTTCCCGGGCTGCTGCAGACCGCCGACTACGCGCGCGCGGTGATCCAGCTGGGCAACACCGACGAGACCGAACGCCGCGTCGCCATCCGTATGCGCCGCCAGCGGATCCTCTACCGGGTGGCCGCCCCCACGCTCTGGGCGGTCATCGACGAGAGCGCGCTGCGCAGGCCGGTCGGCGGGGTGGAGGTGCTGCAGGAGCAGATCGAGCATCTGCTCACGATGGCCGACCGCCCCAGCATCAGGATTCAGGTGCTGCCGTATTCGGCCGGCGGGCACTCGGCCGCGGGCGGTCCCTTCAGCATCCTTCGTTTCCCCGAACCCGAGCTGGCCGACATCGTCTATACCGAGCAGCTCACCAGCTCGTTGTATTTCGACAAGCAGCGCGATGTCGAGCTGTACATGTCGGTGATGAATCGGATCAGCGTAGAAGCGCTGTCTCCGGTCGACAGCATTCGTTTCCTACGCGATCTGCTCACCGAGATGCGGACGGGCGATTAGGACTCGGGCGGCGGCGTCAGGCCCCGCCTCCGCGCTCGACTTGGTGTGCTTCCCTGTGCGCGGATAGTTTGCCGATCGGGTAATCCGCGCCTTCGCAGGCGGTGATGTGAGCCCTCGGGCGCGGTCTCCGCGGAGCATTCGAGAAACCGGCCGGTCGGCTCGATGTGAGTCTGCTCCGCTGAATCTGTCAGATGCCGAGGGGGTTACTCGTGCTGAGGCATGAAATCCGTTGCACGCGGGACGAACTCGACGGAATGAGATTATCCGCAGATAACAGTTCGGCATCGTAAGCCCTTCGACGATGCGGAGCTGTTATCAATCGCCACTCGGCTACCTCGATATTCCCTGTTTTCGGTGGCGGTGGCGTCCATGCACATGCACGCGCGCATGTACGTACCGATGGACGATCACCGATGCGACGCGGCCGCTGTCATGTGGCAGTATCCCTGTCGAGGTCGGGGTCTGACGATCGGCTCGGGCACTGGCTGGTTCGGCCGCGGCGGCCCCAACGCGAGTTGGGGTCGCCGGCGGAGCCGGTGACAACACGTTCCGACATCCGGATTGCCGAGAGTTCACGGCGTCAGCACGATCCGGATCGGGTCGCCTTCTTTGTTCTCCAGCGCGTGCACCGCTGCCTCCGCTTCCGCGAGCGGGAGGACGGCGCTGACCGACCCGGCGAAATCGATGCGATGGGCGCGGCGCAGGCGCACCAGTTCGAGCACGTGATCCGGTTCGGAGCCGTAATGCCCGCGCAGCTGCTGTTGCCGGAAGCTGAAGATGGTGCCGTTCGTGATCGTGATCGGCTTGTCGGTGAGTCCGACCAGCACCAGGCGTCCTTCCTCGGCGAGACAACCGACGGCTTGCTCGCGGACGTGCGCGGCGCCCGCGAAGTCGAACGCGGCATCGAGTCCCGCGCCTTCCGTGGCGGCGTACACCTTCTTCGGCAGGTCCGGGTCGGACGGGTCGAGCGCGAGGTCCGCGCCGAATGCGAGCGCACGCTGCCGCGCGGCGGGCAGCGGGTCGACGGCGATGATCGGTGCGGCGCCGATCAGCCGGAGCAACTGGACCCCGTGCGCGCCCAGCCCGCCGACGCCCCAGACGCCCGCCGACTCGGCGGCCCGGACCTGGCCGGTGCGGGTGATGGCAGCCCACGGCGTCGAAACCGCGTCGGGGATGAAACAGGCTTGTTCGAAGGGCAGATCGTCGGGAATGGGCACCACGGTGTCCACGGCGGCCAGTGCGTAGTCCGCCCAGCCGCCGTCGTAGTCCACGCCTCGTGTGTAGGTCTTGCCGTCGCGGATCTCACCTGCCTGCAGCAACACTCGATCGCCGGGCCGGGGACCCCGGACGTCCGGGCCCAGGGCATGCACCGTGCCCGCGACCTCGTGTCCGAGAGTGACCGCATCGTCGGCCAGGTACATCGGCGAAAGCACGCCCTCGATGAGGTGGACATCCGATAGGCAGACACCGGCGGCCGCGACCTCGATGAGTACCTGGCCCGGTCCAGGGGTCGGCACCGGTACTTCCTCCAGGCGGAATCGCCGCCCGTTGGTGGCGCGCGGATACAGTCGTCCAGCAAGCATGTCGAAAACTCCTCCGCGGACGGTCGGTTGCTTCGTGTGCTGCGAGTCCCCTGGTCAGGGGGTCCAGGTGATGCGGCCGCCCTCGAAGTCCTGGGCTTTGCCGTTCTGGAAGTCGTATTCATCGCTGGTGGGGTAGCCGTAGCGGCCGGATTCGCCGCCCGCGGCTTCCCAGGACTCCCGGATGGATCCCCAGATGACGTGGGCGCCGGTGCGCGCTGACCAGTAGATGGCGCCGCCGCCGAAGAGGTTGTAGCGGCCGCCGCGGGCGCGGGCGGCGGACTCGTCGGTGATGGGGAATCCCAGCGGGCTGCTCTCCCAGCCGTAGGAGCCCCATTTGTCCCGGATGGCGCCGCCGATCTGGTGTGCGGCGGTGCCGAGGGACCAGTAGATGGAGCCGTTCTGGAAGACGTTGTAGCTACCGGGTTTCGACGGTGTCGCCGCTTCCCTGGTCACGGGGTAGCCGAGCGATCCGCCCTCGTAACCGAGATTGCCCCACTTGTCGCGGATGGCGCCGCCGACCTGGTGAGCTCCGGTGTCGGGATGCCAGTAGATGGAGGAGGATCGCTCGAACGCTTGATAGCGGCCACCGCGTGCGGCGGGAGACTCGGGGTTCACGGGATCGCCGAAGAACGCCCGCCCGCCTGCCTGGTCGTATTCGACTTCGATCGCCCCGCCGACGTCGTAGGGGCCGATCGGGCGTGCGGCCGCGTCGGTCCCGTTACCGGTGAGCAGTGCGCCGAGCGCGGCGGCGCTGGCGAATGCCGCGCGGGCGCGCGAGCGATGCGGGCGACGGTGCCGTGCCAAGGGAACTCCTGTGCATCTGGGTGTCGGGTGCGAAAGGGAGCTGAAGATGTGGTCGGCGTGCGGTGATCGAACTTACCCCGCTGTGCCCCGTCGCGGACGGATACGCGGTGCTCGGGGCGGCCGGTGTCGTGCCGCGCCCCGGTGAATCCGGATCGTCCCGGCCGGTGTCAGCGCAGCACGTTCGCCGCCTCGGCGGCGATGGTGGCGGCGACGGCGCTCAGTGCGGGAGAGTCCAGGCGCCACTGCTGCCAGTACAGCGGGACGTCGACGACGACGCCGGGGTCGATCGAGACCAGGCGGCCGGTGACTCGGTCCTCGCGGGTTTGCAGGTCGGGGAGCATGCCCCAGCCGAGCCCGAGCCGGACCGCCTCGGCGAAACCGGTGGACGAGGGCACGTAATGGCGCGGCGGATCCAGCGGCTTGCGACTGCGTCTGCGTAGCAGCCGATCCTGCAAGTCGTCTTTGCGGTCGAACAGCACAACTGGAGCCGTGGCGTAGGACTTCGCCGTCGCGCCCGCCGCGAACCAGGTGGCGGTGAACTCCGGGGTCGCCATCGGCCGGTAGCGGATCGCGCCGAGACGCTCGACCTTGCAACCCTGCACCGGCCGCGCGGTCGAGGTGATCGCCGCCATCACGGTGCCGTCGCGCAGCAGCCGGGTGGTGTGTTCCTCGTCCTCGCGGTGGATCTCGAAGCACACCCCGCGCGGTGCGCGGCCGAGCGCGGGCAGCACCCAGGTCTCCAGCGAGTCGGCGTTGACCGCGATCGGCACCCGGATCGGCCCGTCCGAGGGCTCGCCGCCGAGTTCGCGTGCGGCGTCCCCGGTCAGCAACTGGATCTGCCTGGCCAGCCGGAGTACCGCCAACCCGGATTCGGTGGCCGTCACCGGTTTCGCGCGCTGCACGAGAATCCTTCCCGCGGCGTCTTCCAGCGCCTTGATCCGCTGGCTGATCGCCGACGGCGTGACGTTCAACCGCCGTGCCGCGGCCTCGAAAGTGCCCTCGGTGATCACGGCGTCGAGGGCGCGAAGCTGGTCGAGCTGGAGATCCATATCAAGGAATTCTAATGATGGATAAGAATCTTTAGCTTGCCTGGATATCTGCCGGGGTCCTAGCGTCGCTGGACGTGAGCGTTTCCTCCGCGGCGGTAGCGGCCGCGTCCGGTTTGGGCTTCGGCCTGTCGTTGATCGTGGCGATCGGTGCGCAGAACGCGTTCGTGTTGCGCCAGGGAATCAGCGGCAGGCATGTGGCGGCGGTGGTCGCGGTGTGCGCGCTGTCCGACATCGTGCTGATCGCCGCTGGGATCGGCGGGTTCGGTGTGGTGGTGGAGGCTGCCCCCGGGGTGCTCGTGGCGGCTCGCTACGCGGGCGCGGCGTTCCTGATCGGTTATGCGGTCCTGGCGGCCCGGCGCGCGTTCGGCTCTGCCGCGCTGATCGCCGAACCGGCAGGTGCCACCGCGGCGCTCGGTGCGACGGTGGCCACCGGCCTGGCGCTGACCTGGCTCAACCCCCACGTCTATCTGGACACCGTGGTGCTGCTCGGCTCCTTGGCCAGCACCTACGCGAGCCCCGATCGCTGGTTCCTCGGCGCGGGAGCGATGCTGGCCAGCGTCCTCTGGTTCACCGCACTGGGTTTCGGCGCGCGGCTGCTCGGGCCGCTGTTCACCCGTCCGCTCGCCTGGCGGGTGTTGGATACGGTGATCGCGGCGGTGCTGCTCGCCCTCGGGCTGGTACTGCTGTGCACCGGGTGAGCCGCGATCACAGCTGTTCTTTGATCTTCGCGGCGAACTCGTAGTCGGCGCGCCACTCCGCTCCCGTCGGGGCGAGGATGACGCGTTCGGCGCCCGCCTCCGCGTAGGCGGCCAGTTGCTCGGCCGCATGGCCGGGATCGGTGGCCAACGGGGGCGCCACGATCGTGACGGTGAGCGGCTTGCGGTCGTATTCGTCGGCGAGCGAGGCCAATTCCACCACGCTCGCGCTGATCTGACGGGGTTCGAGCCCGATGGCGACCCAGCCGTCGGCATAGGCGGCGGCGCGTCGACGAGCACGCTCGCCGTCACCCGCTACCAGCAGCGGCGGCATGGTCGCGCCGGGCGCCAGGGTGACCTCCGTGCCGTCCGGGAGAGTGGCCTGCCGCCCGGCGACCAGGTCGGGCAGTACGCGCAACGCCTCGTCCGTGCGCCGTCCGCGCTCGGCGAACGGCGCGCCCGCCGCGCGCCAACCGATGTCCCCGTGCGCCGGGTTTCCGGTGCCGACGCCCAGGATCAGCCGGTCGCCGGAGACGTATTGCAAGGTGGCGATCTGCTTGGCCGCCCACGCGACCGGCCGCAACGCCAGCAGCAGCACGCCGTAGCCGATGCGGACGCGGTCGGTGACGGCGGCGGCGGTGGCCAGCACCACGGTGCTGTCCAGGATCGGCGCGCTGGCCACGAGATGATCGGTGGACCAGACCGAGTCGATGCCGATCTGCTCGGCGAGACGGGCGGCGGCCCGCACGTCGCGCAGGATGGGACGCGCGGGATCGGGGGTCGAGGTGGGCAGGATGGTGCCGATTTCCAACGTCATGCCTCGACGCTACGAAGTCGCGCCGCCCACGCCAATGTTCCGGTCGCTCGAGTCGATGCTCTGTACGCTCATCTCGATTCCGCTGCGCGCCAATGATTCCGTTGTTCGACGCGCGGATGCGTCCGTTCCTGCGACAGCGGTCGCGCTTCGGTCAGGCCGATGCGCGGGGCAGCAATGCCTCGACCAACGGGAGGGACCGGGCGGCCGGACCGGTGGCGCCGAACGCCTGCGTTGTCGCGTAGACGCCCTCCATCACCAGCATCAGCTGGTCGGCCAGCGCGTCCGGATCGGGGATCGGCGCGCACGCCGCGAGTTCGCCGACCAGGGTGCCGAACTGGGCGCGCACCCAGCTCTTCATCGCGACGGCGTGTTGGTGGCCGAGCAGGTCGTGGTCCGGGAACTCACCGAGCGCGATGAGGAAGGGGCAACCGCGGCAGGATTCGGGACGGACCTGTTCGGCCAGCGCCTCGAACAGGGCGAGGATGCGTTCGCGCGGACCGTCCCCGCTGGCCGCCGCGGTGAACCACTCCCGGTAGTGGCGGTCCTCCCGCTCCAGGTACGCGGCGACCAGATCGTCTTTGGAGCCGAAGAGCCGGTACAGGGTGGGCGGCGCGACATCGGCCTCGGCCGCGACGCGATCCACGCCGGTCGCGCGAATTCCCTGTTGGTAGAACAGCTCCCGTGCGACGACCAGGATGTGCTCCTTGGTTTCCGCGGCGGCTCGACGTTTCGGTTCCACGGGTCTACAGTAGCGCTTGTCAATGATGTTAGGGAACGTTCCATAACAAGAGTGCGGGAGTGCTGAATGACCGAGTCGAACGGGAAGACCGCCCTGGTTACCGGGGCCTCGCGGGGGATAGGCCGGGCCATCGCCGAGCGCCTTGCCGCCGACGGCGCCGAGGTGGCCGTGCATTACGGCACCAACAAGGAGGCGGCCGAAGCGACGGTGTCGGCGATCCGGCGCGCGGGCGGCCGGGCGTTCCCGGTGCGCGCCGAACTGGGCGTCGAGGGCGACATCGACCAGCTGTTCGGCGAATTGGCGGCAGGCTTGGGCGGCAGGCCGTTGGACATCCTGGTGAACAACGCCGCGATCATCGCCTACGAGGCCACCGTCGAGCAGGCCACGCCCGAGGACTTCGACCGGCTGTTCGCGGTCAACGTACGGGCGCCGCTGTTCATCGTCCAGCGGGCGTTGCCGTTGCTGCGCGACGGCGGGCGCATCGTCAACATCTCCTCCGGCGTCACCTGGTTCGCCACGCCGGAGGTCGTCTACGGCATGACCAAGGGCGCGCTCAACGTGCTGAGCAGGTCGCTGGCGAACACGCTGGGGCCGCGTGGGATCACGGTGAACACGGTCTCGCCGGGCATCACCGACACCGACATGAACTCCTGGCTGCACACCAACGACGGCGCGATCGCGGGCGTCGCGGGCATGACCGCGCTGGAGCGCGTCGGCAGCGGCGCGGACATCGCCGACGCGGTGGCCTTCTTCGCCTCCGACGACGGGCGCTGGGTCACCGGCCAGACGCTGGAGGTGAACGGCGGCTTGTTCCTGGGGCCGAAAGCGCCGTCGTGGTGAGCGCCGGACACGATCGGGCGCGGACGTCCGGCGCCCGCGTTTCCGGTTAGGGTGGGGCGCATGGTCGAGTCGACGCGAATCGTGCTTGCTTCCCGGCCGGTGGGCGCGCCCACCCCGGAGAATTTCCGGACCGAGATCGCGAAGCTCCCCGCACCGGATGAGGGCGAAGTCCTGCTGCGCACCCTCTACCTGTCGCTCGACCCGTACATGCGCGGCCGTATGAGCTCGGCCGAGTCCTACGCCGACCCGGTGGAGATCGGCGGGGTGATGGTCGGCGCCACCGTGGCCGAAGTGCTCGAATCCCGCGACCCGTCGGTCGCGGAAGGCGATGTGGTGCTGGCCTATTCGGGGTGGCAGACCCACGACGTCGCCCCGGCGCGTGGGCTACGCAAGCTCGACCCGGGCAAGGCCCCGGTCTCGACCGCACTGGGTGTACTCGGCATGCCCGGGTTCACGGCCTACGCGGGACTGCGCGAGATCGGCAAACCCCAGCCGGGGGAGACACTCGTGGTGGCCGCGGCCACCGGACCGGTGGGCTCGGCCGTCGGCCAGATCGCCAAGATCGGCGGCACGCGCACGGTCGGCATCGCGGGTGGGCCACGCAAGGTCGCCTACCTGGACGAACTCGGCTTCGACGTCGCGCTCGACCATCGCGCCCCCGACTTCACCGAGCAGTTGGCGGCGGCGGTGCCCGACGGCATCGACGTCTATTTCGAGAACGTCGGTGGCGCGGTGGCGGACGCGGTCTATCCGCTGCTGAACACCTACGCGCGCGTGCCCGTCTGCGGGCTGATCGCCAACTACAACGCGGCCGGCGCTCCGGAGGGGCCGGACCGGCTGCCCGCCTACTACGGCCGCATCCTGACCAAGAGCCTGACGGTGCGCGGATTCATCCAGACCGAGTTCGTCCGCGAGTTGTTCCCGGACTTCCTGCGGCAGATGGGGGAATGGGTCGCCGAGGGTCGTGTGCGTTATCTCGAGGACGTGGTGCCCGGCTTGGCGGCAGCGCCCGAGGCGTTCATCGGCATGCTCGAGGGGCGTAACTTCGGCAAGGTGGTCGTGCGGGTCGCCGACTGATCAACGCGCGACCGCGCCGCCGCCGATTCCGAGGTACACCACCATCAGCACGAACAGGAACCAGCCCGCACCCTGCCAGATCGGCCAGGTCCGGCCGCGGCGCCACTGCACATAGGTTTCGACGAAGGCGCCGATGCCGCCGATCAGCAGGATCGCGGACGGTCCGAGCACCACGGCGACCTGCGCGGCGCTGTCACACAGCAGCCTGTCCCGTTCCGCGCACTCGCGCTGGGCGGCCCACAGCAGGATCAGCACGAAGACCAGCGCGGCGGTGGCGAGCACCGAGGCGACGTAGGTCACGGCGCGGCGGAAGCCGCGCGGATCGCGCCAGCGCTTCTCGACGTCTTCGACCATGTTCACCGCCTTCGCCGTCCGCGGCCGTCGGGTCCATCCGACGTGATTGCCGCGCCGCGACGGCTCAAACGTCGCCCGCTTCGGCTCAGGGCTTGCGCCCGACCCCCGCCCAGTACCAGGCTGATCGCGGCTCGGCATCCGATTCCGCACGCCAGGCGGTGATCGGCACGACACCCGGCTCCAGGAGTTCGGTGCCGGTGAAGAAGGTTTCGGTTTCCTCGCGGCTGCGCGGCCGGAACGCGATGCCCGCCCGCTCGGCCGCGGCCGTCGCGCGCGCCATCGCACGCGGGTCGAAATCGGCGGTGGAATGGGTGAGCACCAGGTAGCTGCCCGACGGCGCCGCGTCCAGCAGCCTCCCGACGACGCCGTGCGGATCGGCGCTGTCGGGTAGGAACATCATGATCGCCACCAGGATTATCGCGATCGGCCGGTCCGGGTCGAAAGTGTCGGCCAGGACGGGCGCGTCCAGAATGGCGCGCGGATCGCGGAGATCGGCGTCGAGGAACGCGATCCGGCCTGGTGGTTTGCCCGCCATCAAGGCTCTGGCGTGGGCGAGTACGAGAGGGTCGTTGTCGACGTAGACTACGCGCGCGGACGGATCGATCCGCTGGGCCACCTCGTGCGTGCTGCCGGCTGTGGGCAGGCCCACGCCGATGTCGAGGAATTGATCTATGCCCGCCTCGCCGGCGAGGCAGCGCACCGCCCGGCCGAGGAACGCGCGATTGGCGCGAGCCATATCGCGGATGCCGGGAATGTGCGTGGCGATCGTGTCACCGAGCGCGCGGTCGGCGGGGTAGTTGTCCTTGCCGCCGAGCCAATAGTCGTAGACCCGCGCCTCGTGCGCGAGGTTCGTGTCGAGCTTGATCGGCGACCCGGCGCGCACCCACGCGTGACCGTCCGGCATGGCGACTCCCTTCCGAGGCGGCGCCGGGCACAGCCGGCGCGGCACCGCTGTCGCCTCCCGAATGACGACCCCGTGTGACGAATTACGCGTCAAGGATAGGGGTGCGAACATCTGGCACACGGTGATTCGACCGGATGATCCCGATCTTCGCTCAGACCTGGTCGGCGGCGGCGAATCCGGCCGAGATCTCCTGTGCGGTGACCTTCGCGAGTTCGACGAAGAACGGCACGCGTTCGGGAATCATCAACGTCGTGGGGCCGCGCAGACCCAGCGCGAACCGGCAGCGGCCCGCCGGGTCGAGGATGGGCAGCCCGATGGTGCGGAATCCGGGATCGAGTTCCTCGTCGTTGTAGGCGTACCCGCGCTCGCGTGTGGTGACCAGTTCCGCGCGCAGCTCGCCCGGCCCGGACACCGAGCGCTCGGTCCCTTCGTCGTAAGGCAGCTCGCGCAGCTGCTCGTCGGTGGCCTCGGACCAGGCCAGCAGCGCCTTGCCGAGCGCGCTGGCGTGCAGGGGCAGGCGTACGCCTTGGAGCGCGTGCCCGTCGGTCTCCCGCCACCGGCTGGTGCCGAGCAGTACGGCGTGGATCCCGTGGCGGGTGGCGACCGAGCAACTGGCGCCGGTGGTGCCCGCGAGGTGTTCCAGATATGGTTCGGCGAGGTAGATCCGGTGCTGGCGGTAGGCGATCTGTCCCCACTCCGCCAGTGCGCCGCCCATGCGATACCTGCTGGATTCGGCGTTCTTCTCCAAGAATCCCGCCTGCACGAGCGTGGCCAGCAGGCGATGCGTGGTGCTCACCGCCAGGCCCTGCTGCCGCGCCACCTCCGAGACGCCGCGCTCCCGGCCGTCGCGGAAGCAGTCCAAGACCGAGAGAGCGCGGGTGACGGTCTGCACGCCGGAGGGTTCCACGAATGCGACGGTAACACAGGGCTGCGGACCAAACCGTTCGATCTTTCCGATATTTGGAAAGCGATGAGAAGGTCAAGGTGGATACTTCCGCAACACTCCGTTTAGGAGCGGAAGTAAGGGGGGTTTCGGGCGAGCTGGGCACTGACCCCGATATGTCAAGCTTTCCGATCCACGGAAAGCATTACCTCGTGACCAGGTCTCCTCCTCCCTACTCTGCGAAGGCATTGATCGACATTTCCGACAAGGAGTCCTCACGATGTCCCGCAGGCGGCAAGCCCTCATGCGCATCGCGCTAGCGATCGTTCCCTTAGTCGCACTCGTCGCCGCGTGTGGTTCGGACGCCGACGACGACACCGGCGCGGGATCCTCTTTCGTGCTGAAGGTCGCCGATCCCGGCAACTCCGGGCCGCTGGCGGTCGGCAAGCGCGACGGAACCTTCGACGCGGCGCTGGCGCCGCTCGGCGCGAAGATCGAGTGGGTCGGTATCACCCCCGGCTTCAGCTCGAACCTGAAGCTGTTCAACACCGGAGAACTCGACGTGTCCGGCGCGGCGTTCAGCCCCGTCGTCGGCGCGCTGTCCAAGGACGTTGGCGTGCGGATCGTCGCGGTACAGGATCCGGCGGGCAAGGATCAGAGCGGCATCATCGTGGCTCCGGAATCGGGCGTGCGTTCGGTCGCCGAGCTGGTCGGCAAGCGCGTCGCGGTGAATCCCGCCGCCAAGGGCGAGTACATCCTGCTCAAGGCGCTCGCGCAGGCAGGGGTCCCGGCCGACAAAGTGACGCGGGTTCCGCTGCAACAGAAGGACGCCGCTTCAGCGTTCGCGACCGGCAAGGTGGACGGCTGGGCGTCGTTCCTGGTGCCCTACCAGGAGGCCAAGGCCAACGGCGGTGTCGAGATCGCCACCGAGAAGAGTATCGGCTCCAACGACAATACGGTCGTCGTGTTCCGCACCGAGGTGCTCGAGCAGCGCCCGGACGTGGCGGCGAAGTATCTCGAAGTGCTGCAGGGTCTGTCGGTGAAGCAACGGGCCAACCCGGCCGAGTTCGAGAACGTCTTCGAGAAGACCGGTCCGCGCGCGCTGTCGGGCCAGCGGCTGTCGGACGCCCACCGGGTCGGCGCCGAGGCCAGCGTGCCGCACCTGCCGAACGAGGCGGACGCCGCCGCCTTGGCCGACGTGGTGAACACCTTCTTCGACAACGGCGTCATCACCCGCAGGATCACCGCCGCGGACATCTTCTACGACCTGAAGTCCAAGCTGACGCCCGAGCAGCTGGCATCGGTCCAGGCGGGCAGCTGAGATGGCGGTGATCGCCGCGGCGGGGCCGGGGCCCACTGAGCTCGCCCCGCCCCGTAGCCGCGTCGGAAAGCGCAGGCCCACTTGGTTCTCGGTGCCGTTACGGTTCCTGCTTCCGGCAGTGATCGTGGCCGGTTGGTGGGTGGGCTCCGCGACCGGAGCACTCTCCGAGCGTGTGCTGGCGGGCCCGCCCGCCGTGTGGACGGCATTCACCGAGCTGCTCGGCACCGGCCAGCTGGTCGACTTCGCGGTCGCGTCGTTCGTGCGCGCCGCGCTCGGCGTCGGCATCGGCGTGGCCATCGGGTTGACGCTCGGGCTGCTGTCCGGGTTGTCCGGCCTCGGTGAGGAACTGGTCGACTCGACCATGCAGATCCTGCGCGCGGTGCCGTTCCTCGCGCTGGTGCCGCTGTTCATCGCCTGGTTCGGCATCGACGAGCTGTACAAGGTGCTGCTCATCGCCGTCGCGACGGTCGCGCCGATGTACGCGTACACCTACCTCGGCGTCCGCAACGTCGACCGCAAGATGGTCGAGGCCGCCCGCGGTTTCGGGCTGGCGGGCCCGCGGCTGGTGCTGGAGGTCGTCCTGCCTTCGGCGCTGCCCGGGGTGCTGATGGCGCTGCGGGTGTGCTTGTCCATCAGCATCACCGGTCTCATCGCTGCCGAACAGGTCGGCACCAGGGAGGGTGTGGGCTACCTGGTCACCTTGGCCCAGGAGTACAACCGCACGGACTACATGGTGCTGTGCGTCGTGTTGTACGCGCTGCTCGGTCTGGTCTTCGACGGGCTGGTTCGGCTGGCGGAGCGCTTCGCGATGCCATGGCGCGGACAGGTGGCGATCCGATGACCGCCGTCACCGAACCCGGAGCGGAGCTGACCACCGCGCCCGTGCCGACCGAACCGGTCGCGGTATCGATCACCGGCCTGCGGAAGTCCTTCGGCGACAAGACGGTTCTCGACGGCGCCGATCTGACCATCCGGCGCGGCGAGTTCGTCGTCCTGCTCGGGCCCAGCGGCACCGGCAAGACCACGCTGCTGCGCCTGCTCACCGGACTCGAAGCGCCGGACGCAGGGGAGGTGCTCGTCCCCGGCAGGCGCACCACCGTGTACCAGGAGCCGCGGTTGATCCCTTCGAAACGGGTGCTGGCGAACGTCATCGTCGGGCAGCGCCGGTCCCGGCACAACCGGGAAGCGGGACTGCGTGCGCTCGCCGAGGTCAACCTCGTCGGCAAAGCCCGGCAGTGGCCTGCCACACTCTCCGGCGGCGAAGCGCAGCGCGCTGCGTTGGCTCGCGCCCTCGTGCGCGACCCCGAACTGCTGCTGCTCGACGAGCCGTTCGCGGCGCTGGACGCGCTGACCCGCTTGCAGATGCAGGATCTGGTCGGCGACCTCGTCGCCCGGCACCGTCCCGCGGTACTGATGGTGACCCACGACGTCGACGAGGCGATCCGGTTGGCCGACCGGGTGCTGATCCTGGACAACGGGCGCTTCGCCGTGGATGTCGACATCGACGTGGCCCACCCGCGCGACCGCGCCGACCCCGAGACCCTGCGCTACCGATCCCTTTTCCTCACCCAGCTCGGCGTGGGTCACACCACGCCCGCTCCAAGGAGTGCCCCATGACCGACACCCTCTGGTACACCCGTTGCCCGGTTCCGACCGCGAGCGGGCTCGCGCACAGCCTCGGCTGGCTCGGCGATACCGCCACGCGGGCCGGGCTCGACTTCGGCGTCCTCCAGGACGCTGGACCGGAGCTGGCCGGCCACCACTTCCTGCACGACCTGTCCGGGCTGATCCGGGAGGGCGGCAACGTTCCGGCCCTCGCGGCGCGCGCACAGGGATCGCCGACCCGTTTGATCGGATTGACCTGGATCGATGAGGCACAGGCCATTCTGGTCGGTCCGGACTCGACGGTCCGCGGCCCCGCCGAGCTGACCGGGCTGCGCGTCGGCGTTCCCGCGTGGGCACAGGACCAGGCGCGCAGCTTCCCCCGGGCGATGGCCCTGCACGGCTTCGCGAACGCACTGTGGCTCGGTGGACACACCCTGGCCGACGTGACCATCGTCGAACTCGGCGTCGAGCGGAACCCGCAGGTGCGCACCGAAGTCCAGGCGAACCGGCGCGCCGTCACCTGGGGTGTCGAGGAACTGCTGCGCGGCGAAGTGGACGCCGTCTACGTCAAGGGCGCCCGCGCTCAGGAAGTCGCGCGAGAGCACGGTCTGCGCGTCGCCGTGGATCTGGACGCCACCGACGCCAAACGCTCGCGGGTCAACAACGGCACCCCCCGCCCGATCACCGTGCACGCCGACTTGCTCCAGGCGCGTCCGGAGGTGGTCGTGGAGTTCCTCGCGCAGAGTCTGCGGGCGGCGGACTGGGCCGCGGGCGATTTGCACGGGGTGCGGGAGGTGTTGCAACGGGAAACGCTGTCCGGCCCGGAGGGTGTCGTCGCGGCGTACGGCGAGAACTTCCACCGCGACCTGCACCCCTCGCTGTCGGAAGAGCGGATCGAGCTGCTCGGCGTGCAGAAGCACTTCCTCTACACACACGGTTTCCTCGCCGCCGATTTCGACCTGGACTCCTGGGTCGCGCCCGAACCGCTGGCCCGGGCCAGGGAACTCGTCGAGTCCGGGCGGGTGCCCGCATGACGGAGTTCCTGTGGCGTCTGCCTTCCCGCGGCGACGGCCGCCACGCCCGACCGCGACAGCGCAACCGCGGCGGCTTCGGCGGACCCGTGCCGGGGACACCCGCGACCGACCTGCGGCCGGGACGGTACGGCCCGTTCGACGACCTCGCCCAGATCATCGATGCCGCCGAACTGGCCGGACTGGACGGGGTGCTCGCGCCCTACGACCCGGACGGCGAGGAATCGTGGATCGTCGCGGGCGGCGCGCTGCGCGGCACGCGATACTCCCGCGTCGTCGTCGAATTCCAGCCCGCCTTCGGGACACCGGTCTACGCCGCGAAGATGTCCGCGACCCTGCAACGTATTTCGGGCGGACGCCTGGCATGGCGGCCGGCCGTGGACACCGACCCCGCCGACGCCCGGACCCGCGGCGATCGCGTCACCGGAGACGACCGCTACGCCAGGGCGGCTGAATTCCTCACCGTCGCCCGCGGCGTATGGAACGACGCTCCGGTGGCCGCGGCGGGATTCGCGGGCACCGGGTTCCACTACGCGGGCGCTCATTACGACGTGATCGACGGTGGCTTTCGCGGCATCCTGTCGGGGCTGCCGTTCCCCACGGTCTACCTGTCCGGCGATTCCGCCGCGGCGCTCGAGCTTTCGGCCCAGCACGGGGACGTGCACGTTTTCACCGAGACCGCGGCGGGCGTGCGGACCGCGATCGGCGCCCTGCGCGCTCGCGCCGCGGCGGCGGGACGGACGGTACGGGCTGGACTGGAGCTGCCGGTCATCGCGCGGGAAACCGAGGACGAGGCGTGGGCGCGCGTCGAACGGCAGTGGCGCGAGGTGCACCCGGATGGACCCGGCGCACGGGAACACGATCTGGGCGACGGCCGCTGGTCGGGGTTCGCCGACCTGGGATACGCCGCGAGCATCGGCCTCGTCGGCAGCTACGCCCAGGTGGCGCACCGCCTTACGTCCTACGCCGAGGCAGGCGTCGACAGCGTGGTGCTCTCGGGGCACCCGCACATCGAGGAACTGCATCGCGCGGGCGAACATCTCTTGTTCCTCGCCGACCCGGTCGGGCGCACCCTGACCGCTCAGGAGGCAACCGCATGACCATCGACATCTACTGGCGCATCGGCATGGAGGGTGACCACGCCTCGCTGCGCACCCCGCGCCGATACAACCGCGGCCACGCAGGCGGTTACGGGCCGGGCAACATCGCCCCCGCCATCCGTGGCGGCGCACTCGACGGCTACGGCTACATCGACCACATGGCGGCGGTGGCGAAAGCCTCCGAATCGGCCGGTTTCCTCGGCGGCTTGCTGCCGTCGTTCCCGGTGACCGACGACCCGTGGGCGGTCGCGGCCGCGCTGGCCGGGGAGACCACCACCTACCGGTTCATGGTCGCCTTCCAGCCCGGCTTCCTGCATCCGGTGCAGGCGGCGCGGATGTCGGCGAGCTTGCAGCGCGCTACCGGCGGCAGGCTGGTCTACAACATCATCAGCGGCGGCGGCGGGCCCGCCCAGCTGTGGTGGGGCGACAAAGTGGCGCACGACGATCGCTACGCGCGCACCAGCGAATTCCTCGACGTGCTGCGCGGCGTGTGGGACGGCGAGCCCTACGACCACGACGGCCGGTTCTTCCGCACCGAGGGCGCCGCGCTTGCGCCGGGCATCGCCGGACAGCCGTTCCCCGAGGTGTACTTCTCGGGGTCCTCGGCCGCCGCGGTCCAAGCCGCAGGCAAGCACGCCGACTACTACCTGTCCTGGCTGGAGCCGTTCGGCGATCTGCGCGCCAAGTTCGACGGCGTGCGCGCACACGCCGCGACGATCGGCCGGACACCGAGATTCGCCGTCCGCATCGACATCCTGGCCCGGCACACCGAGGAGGCGGCCTGGGCGGAGATCGAGAAGGGCTGGGCCTTCATCGACCGCGGCGCGGCCGAGCGGGCCGCCAAGGGCGATTCGGTCGGTGCCGCCCGTATCCAGGGCTGGGTGCCCGAAATTATCACCGGGTACCGCGACCTGGAAGTACAGCCCAACGTCTGGTGCGGGTTCAGCCTGATCCGCGGCGGACCGGCGTTCGGCCTGGTCGGCAGCTACGAGCAGGTGGCGCAGCGGCTCGACGAGCTGATCGACCTCGGCGTCGACGCGTTCATCCTCGCTGGCAACCCGCACCTGGAGGAGGCCTACCGCGTCGGCGAAGAGGTGCTTCCACTGCTCGGCCGGTCCCGGCTCACCGCGTCTGCCGCCGCGACGTCCCTTTCCCCCGCTCGATGATTCAGGAGAGACAATGACCACCACCGAGACCCGATTGCCGGAGTCCGTCACCGCTTTCGTCGCCGCCGCCACCCGCGACGCGCAGAAGGCGTTCCGAGTGTTCCGGGAGACCGGCACCGTTTCCGGCAACGGCACCGTCAACTTCGTGGAACGCGTGCCGGGCGAGGAGATCGCCGTCGCCTTGAACGAGCCGGGGCCGTGGGCCGACGACCGTACCGTCGCGCCGGTGATCGCCACCTTCGACGGCGAGGTGCTGTCCGGGACCGGCTCCGCCGGCTTCGTCACCGGCTACGCGAAGGTGTTCCGCGCGCATCCGGAGATCACCTCCGTGGTGCACATCCACACGCCGTGGCTGGGCGGATGGGCGCAGACTCACCGCACGCTGCCGATCCGATACGCGGCCTCGCAGCGCCTCACCCTGTCCAGGGCCATTCCGCCGCACATCGATCGCAGCATCGGGGCGGGGGATTTCATCCTGTCGAAGCTGGTCGACGACCCGGACCTGGTCGCGATCTTCGAAGCGAACGGCGGCGCGAACGTGATCGGCCGCTCGGGGTTGCTGGAGCTGGCGAAGTTCGTCGTGCTGCTCGAGGAGGGCGCGCAATATCAGGCGATCGCCGAAACCCTCGGCGGCGCGGTCGAATTCGATCCGTCCAACCTGGCGGTGCAGTGGAGCCGCAGCGGACTCGCCGACGAAGCCCGCCGACGCGGCTTGATCTGACCGGCGCCACCCACCGAAATCGAGGACCATCATGACCGTTCGTGTCGGCTACTTCCCGCACAACAATTCACTGTTCGTCCTGCGCCACCGCGGCATCTTGGAAAAGCTGCTGCCCGATCCGGAATGGGTCGACCTGCGTGACCTGCCCCGCCCGGCGCCGGTCGACCCGAGGACGGGACTGCCGTCGTCGCATTCGGATCATCTGTTCACCGGAGGCTACGACTTCATCGGCACCGGCTTCACACCGCCGCTGACCGCGCTCGCGGGCGGGCGCGACATCGTCTACGTCGGCATCTCCGGACCTCGGGTGGAGAACGGCCGCCTGGTCACCAAGGCCGATTCCGGTATCGAGACCGTGTTGGATCTGAAGGGCAAGCGAGTCGGCATCGCGCACGGTTCCTGGCAGACCACCCTCGCGTTGCTCGCGCTGGACAGCGCGGGACTTGCCTGGCGAGACATCGAGCCGGTGGACACCGACGTGCACGACGGCGGCGCGGCGCTGCTGCGCGGTGACCTGGACGCCTGGGTCGGCGCGTACCCGGGTCTCGCGGCGGTCGAGGCGGCCACCGAGCTGCGGACCCTCGTGGACACCGAGTCCCTGTTCAGCCATCCCTCGCTGTGGTTCACCCGCCGGGACTTCGCCGAAGACAATCGCGCGGCGCTGACGGCGATCATCACCGCTTTGCAGCAGTCCGACGCCTGGATCAGGGAGAACCCGCGAGCGGCCGCACAGTACTTCGTGGACGACGCGATCGCCCGTGGCGCCACCGCGAGCCTGGACGAGTGGGAAGCCGCCCTGCGCGGCAGGCCGTTCGGCGTCGAACCCGTATCCGAGGATTTCCTGGACGAGCAGCAGCACGCGGCGGATCTGCTGACCGCAAACGGTCTGCTGCCGCGGACGGTGCGCGTCCGGGATGTGGTCCTGCCGTGGATCGGCCGGACGGTGCTCGCCGAATCGGTGGCATCGGTCTGAACGGCTGAACGGCTGAACGCGCCGCAGTGTCGGATCGACGCCCCGGCGCGTTTGGTGTTCCGCCCCGGTCAGCGAGGTGAAATATCCGGTCGGCCACCGTGTCTCTCGGTTGAGCGCAGCTCGAACCAATACGCTGCGACAACGGTGGCATAACCGGCCACGACTGCCGTCGCGGTGACGATCAATAGTGTGATGAGCAGTGGAATCAAGAAAGCGGTGTGCATTGTGCCCTCCCCGCGGTCACGGTGATCTCAGCGGAAGGTTCGGCGCCGCACTGCACCGACATCATGTCAGCCCCTGCACTGAGTGAAATCCTAAAGGTCGCAGCCTTCTCCGGCACGGCACGTGCCTGTGAGTTGAATCATGCGCACTACGGTGTGTCGCGGGGAATACACCTTCGCCATGCGGTCTAATTGATCTTGTCACGAGTTTTCCCGGTCATCGCTCGTAAAGCGGCACACGACCACGACACGGGACCGCCGGATCGGCGGCCGTGGATGTCGCGGTGCCCGTGGTGCGCCGAACTGCTCGGTAGCCGCAGCTCTTTCTCTCGAATCTGTCTCCAGCATCACCTCGGCATGCGAAAAGGAGAACGAACGTGAGCATGATCCTCGCCGCGCTGCACGACACCGTGGTCGCGCAGCAGTTCGAAAATCCGACTGCGGAAGAGCCGCCGATCGCGGACAAATTCATGCAGCTGGGCCGCTACTTCACCTGGTTGGTCCAGCTCTCCGGAATCACGGCGATCACTTACGGCGGCGGCAGGTTCGCGTGGGAGAAATGGAACGGCGGCACCCTCCAGTCGCCGAAAATGGTCGCCAGTGCGATGGCAGGCGGCGCGGTGGCGACGAGCGCGGGCACCATCATGAACGCGATCATCGGCTGACGCACGGCCCCGCACGCGTGACCACCGGCCCGACGGCCTCTGTCGGGCCGGTGTCTTCGTATCCGATCGCTGGTCTCGATTGCTCGGTTCGATGCACACGGAAGGGCGGCCCATGCGGGGTGCCCGGACGATCCGGCCCGCTGTAGCGACAGTCGGGTCAACGCCCTCCGGTGCAGTACCCCTCCGGGGTGTACTGGCAGGGACGTTCGTTGCGACCTTGGTATCCGCCGTGGTTGCTGCTCAGGCCCCGTCTTCCCACGCCGGAACCGCGCTTGTCGGCAGGGTCGTGGGAGTACCGGTCCGCTGTGGTGGTCACGATGGGCTCCGGCGAGGCGATGGCCGCCGCCGTCACGACCGCCCCGCCGATCAGCGCCGAAGCCACCACTCGACCTACTGTTACGCGCATCCTCGTGTTCTGCATGAGTTCTATCCCGTCGATTAACGTGCCGTCATATAACGATACATTGATCAGTGGACCGATATATGCACAACTATTCCCAGGAGTGGGAGCGATGATGTAAGCGCTGATCAGGCCGACGAGGCCGGTCACCCCGGGCGGGTGGAAGTCTTACGCCCTGTCCGACGTGCCGTTCGGCCGGGCGCGAAGCGGCTTCGGGGTGTGGCAGGTGAGCAGGGGCTCCGCCATGGACGGCATGCCGAGGCGTGTCGCCGAGGTGGGTCGAAGGAGCGTGACCGTCGCTGTCGCGGCACTCTCCCGGCTCGGCCGATCACGGCTGTGCCACATTACGTCGGGGGCCGGCGCTTGTGGTTCCAGCGGCCCGGGTCCGCCTCCAGGGCCGAGCGGTCCCAGTGGCCGAGTTCGGCGGCGGCCGCATATGTCGTGTCGAGGAACTCGAGCAGCGCCGATTCGGGCGCTTCGGCGGTGCGAACTGCCTCATACGGCAGGAGGAACTGCCGGTAGTCGCCGCTGTAGGAGGCTGCGCGCGGGCCGACCCGGTAGTCGGCGAAGCCGGCGGGTTCCGGGTACGCGTAGGCATAGAAAGCGCCTTCGGTCCCGCCGCCGGGCCAGAAGCCGCAACTGCTCAGTTCGTGCGAGTAGCCCTCGACCATGACCCAGTCGCCGCAGTTGGGGGCGCCGCCCGGGTGTGGCGGCGCGGCCCGCCCGGAGAATCTGGTGCATGCCAGGTCCATCGCGCCCCAGAAGAAGTGCACCGGGCTCACCTTGCCGAGGAAACGCGAACGGAACTGGTGCATGACGCGATCGGCGGCGATCAGTTGGCGCCAGAACAAGGTGGCGGACGCGGCGTCATAGGAGCGATGCTCGTAGTCGTCGGCGAACGGGACGGCGGGCTCGACCTCGTTGGGTCTGGCCTGGATGTGCACCGGAATGCCGAGTTCACCGAGTGCTTGGACGGTTTCGCCGTAGAAGACCGCCACCGGCTTGGGCTCGAGCGCGACCTGGCGAGTGCGGCCGTCGCTGGAGCGGATGTGCAGCCGGTGGTCGAGGAAGTCGAATTCGATGTCGAAGCAACCGGACGCGTGCGGGATGGCGGAGGTGGTGAGTCCCCTCGGGCTGACGTAGAAAGTGACCTGCCACCAATGGTTGACCAGCGGCGCGCGCGAAAGCCTGATCTTGCCGACAATCTGTGTCCACATATGCAGCGTCTCGCGAGTAGAAGTCCAGCTATCGACGCGCAAGGCGGGCCAGGCTTCGGGAGCGGCATCTGTGCCCGTCATCGCTGCACCTCCGCTCATTCGGCAATTCTTGGCGCCTGCGCCGCGTTCAGACGCCCAGGCAAGTGCGGCGCAGTGTTCCTGGCATCTCAACCTACCCGGTGAACAGGTGCTCGCAGGCCCGAATGCTGAACAAATAGCAACCGTCTGGCAAATTCGATGCGAAGTGCTGTCGAGTCGGTCGCCGGACGGGTGAGCGAAGACGGAACACGATCGAGGCGCGACCCCTCAGTGCCGGTGTGGCCAAATTTCGTGCCCGGTCCGCATGCTCGTCACCGGCAGTGCGGCACCCTTCTTCATCGCCCGAGCCCTACGCCGGGAGTTCGGATCCCAAACCATGGCCGCGGCCGCACCGCTGAGCAGAATCAGGACGATGGCAACGATTGCCACCCACAGCAGTACCACCGCTATTTCTCCGATCATTTCCGTCCGCTCCATATGGCACGTTATGCTCAGGCGGACAATTGATTTCGTACTTGTGAGCATTCTTCACACGCGCCGCCGACGCGAATCGACACGCGGATTCTGTGGTGTGACAGCACGCTGGACGCCGGGGTTTGGGATACGTCCGGTAACGCATAATGCCGCGATCGGACGGCGACCGGAAGCGTCGGTGTCAATGCCGAGATCGAGGATTTGATCGAGGATCGGTGCGAGTGCTATACGCGCATTTCGAGTCGGTGACGGGGCGGGGCCGGTTCGCCTACCGGCTCGAACTCACCCGCCATCCGCAATATTCCCGGGCAGGAATCTTCGACGGACCCGGGAGTCACCCTGCTGTGACACGGAGTTGTGGACCATGTCGCAAGTGGGCCGAATCCGGCAGTGGTCGGCCGTTCGAGTCCCATGCGACCTCGCGGAGGTGACTGATGAGATAATGGAACGTATACTTTCTCATACACTCAGGAGGTGTTGTGGGCGATCATATCGTGACCCGGAAAGTGTTGTATGACAACGAAGCCGGTGGTCCTGATACGAACCAGGCGGCATCTCGGCAGGGCGTGGGTCCAGGCGGGTACCTGGACGCCGCCCTCGTCCGCACCATCCTCGTCCCCGCCGCCATGCGGACAGCAGGAACCGCCAACTGGTGGGCGCCCGGTTGGATGGCGCCGGTCGTCGCTCGGGCAAGGCTGCGGGAATGAAAACCACGCCCTTGGAACGTGGTTCCCTTCTCGGTCGTTACCTCGGCGACCGCCGTTTCGCCCTCACTCTGCCCCGCGCGGTCGGGCTGCAAATACTGCACCCATCCGTCGCGGCTGCCATCGTCGATCACGCGCCGAGCAGTTTGTGGGCGCACAAGAAGCGGACGGTGTCGCGAATGATCTACCTCGCGTACACCCTGTGCGATCCGCACCCGGCGATCCTGTACGGGCACGGGGTGGTGCACGGCGTCGACAGCCGGGGCAAGCGCTACAGCGGCCTGACGCCCGAACTGTTCTTCTTCCAGCACGCCACCTACGTCGACACCCTGTACACGGCCATCGAAACCTTCGACCGCCCCCTGAGTGTCGACGAGAAGAAGGCGTTGTACGCCGATTGCTGCGAGTGGTATCGGCGGTACGGGATCTCGGCGCGGCACATGCCGCGGACCTGGGCGGACTTCGAGGACTACCTGGAATCGGTGTGCGCCACCGAACTGGCCGTCACCCCCGACACCGACAAGCTCGCGCCGCAACTGCTGCGGCCCGACGTCTGGTTGCCCCGCGCCCTTCCGGACTTCGCCGTGCGAACTCTGCTGCACGACCGAACCCGGCAACTCCTGCGAATCTCTTTGCAGCCCGGCGACCGGACCGCGACCGCCGCTTACGCGAAGGTCGTGAAGACGGGCACGCGCGCATTGACCTCCCGAGCGCGATTGGTGCCCGCGGCGCGCGCCTGACGCCTCGGTATCAGGACTGCCGACCTCTACCGGCCGGGTTCTCGGATGGTTCGGCCGATCAGATGTGGCGGGATGTCCGTCGCGACTCCTACGATGCCCGCCGTGGAAACTGCGCAGCTCATCCCTGGCTCTCGCCTGCAAGGTCGCTGCGCTGCACCGGGTACCGACCCCGTGGTTCTCCTATATCGCTGAAACTGCGGTGCCGACCTTCATCGCTGCTGCCGTGTGGAGGTACGGAAGTATCCGCAGACCGGGCGCAGACGTGCCGGGATATCGTCTTCGGCGGTCGGTGAATCGTTCGCGAACTCTGCGGTCAGCTCGCTTCGAAGGCGGTGGCGACGGTCCGGCGCACTTGCTCCATGGTCGTTGTCCCGGATTCGCGCGCGACGGAGGTCATGTCGACGTCGGGGAGTCCGCAGGCCACAGCCCAGCGCCAGGGGTCGAGATCACCGTCCACATTGAGTGCGAAGCCGTGGCTGGTGATACCACGGCTCTGGCGCATGCCGATGGAGACGATCTTGCGGTCGGTCTGCTTGGTCCACACGCCGGTGAGCAGTTCGGAGCCGGGTGGGGTGTCGCGGCGTTCGGCGGGAACACCGAGGCGGCCGAGTGCCTCGATCAGGCGGAACTCGACCTCACGGATGTAGTCGACCACCCCTTCGCCTGCGCCGAGCCGGACGATGAGATAGCCGACCAGCTGACCGGGTCCGTGGTAGGTGAGCTGGCCCCCGCGAGTGGTCTGCACTACCGGGATGTGGTGGGCCGGGTCCGGCAGGTGTTCTCGTGGCGTCCGGCGACCAATGGTGTAGACCGGCGGATGACTCAGTAGCCACAGCGTATCCGGCCGCGCGCCGCTGTGGCGCTGCTCGACCAGTTCGGTCATGCGCTCCATGGCCTTGTCGTAGTCGACGAGGTCGTCCTGGATCAGAGTCAGCGGCCGGGACTGCATGCTCCGACGATATCGCGCTCCCTCGCCGGGCGGCGGCGCCAGGGGAGAGGACGAGCACGGGCCGGTCGGCGTCGACGAGTGCGCCGCGAAGGTGCGGTTCGATGACACCGGCACCATTCGAGCGCCGGCCGGATCCGCCATCAGCTGTCCGCCGATGACCGTCGAGCTGGGACGGGCTGCTCAAGCGCATCCCTCGAGGGTCGCGTGTGCCAGTTCCGCGACCACGTCCGCGATTTCGTGGCGGGCGCGCCTGGCTCGGATCTGACGCCGGGCGCCGTTGCCACGCGCGTCCAGAGCCACGATCGCCCGCGCGACGAAGGCGTGGTCACCGGACTCCCGGAGCGCGGGCTCGATGTGACCGACGAGTTTGTCCAGCAAGTCGCGGTGGGGGACTACCCGGCCTTCGAGCGGGTCGAGTCCGCCGCCGTCCAGCCCCGACCGCGCGGCGTTCCAGTAGGCGGCGCGAAGTACTTCGGCCGGGATGGGCGGGGCGGGCTCACCCCGTTCGATCGATCGCAAGCCCGTGGCGACGGTAGCCCTGATCAGCGCGGCGAGGAGTGCGGCTTCCTCCGCGGTGGCGGGGACGTCGCTGACGCGAATCTCCACCGTGGGGAAGGATTCCGAGGGCCGGATGTCCCAGTACACCATCTTGTTGTCCAGGATGCTGCCGCTGGCCCGCATCATCGCCACGATCGAGTCGTAGTCGTCGACGGAAGCGAAGTACGGAGGTGGTCCCGCGCTCGGCCAGCGCCGCCACAATATGCTGCGCCAACTCGCGTACCCGGTCTCGCTGCCACGGTAGATCGCGGAGTTGGCGGTCAACGCCAGGAACACCGGCAACCACGGGCGCACGTAATTGCCGACGAGGATCGCGGTGTCCCGGTCGGGGACACCCACATGCACGTGACAGCCGCACAATCCTTGCTCATGGGCGATCATGCCGAAGGTGTCGGCGATCCGCCGGTATCGAGGCGTGTCGGTGACCGGGAACTCCTCGGGCACCGTCGGGGGCACCGCGACGGCGAGCAGTCGAGCGTCGTTGTCGGCCGCGCATTCGGCGACGGTCCTGCGCAGCGTGCGCAACTCCGTGAGTAGGTCGCCGATATCGGAGTGGACACCGCTACTGGTCTCCACCTGACAGCTGGTCAGTTCCAGTTGCAGGTCGATGTCCGCCTTCTTCGCCGCTTCGGCGACCTGGGTGTTCTTGGGCGTCGGGGCGCCTGTTTCCGGATCGGTCAGCAGGAATTCCTCTTCGACACCGACAGTCGGTACATGGGTATCCATGGTCGTGGTCGCTCCCTTCTGCCAACTGTCCGGCGCGCGCGCCGACGATGCGAACGAATGTGATCGGACCGTACCCCCGGTTCGAACGGCCAAACAGGCAGCGGCGGATGGTCGTGCCACTGATCTGCCACGTCGCCGACACGGGCGGGGCAGCCCGGGTCGCCACGCGCACGAGTGAGGATCGTCCCGGTTGCGAGCGTGGACGTTTGGGATCGGGGCGGTCGGATAGCTCGTAGTGAGCGTGGTTTCGGTTGTCACCGTGTGTGGATGAGGGATGAAGAGTGCCTGGAGTATTGGTCGCGGGTGGCTGGGGGTTGCTGGCGGGATCAGCGTTGCTGATCGGAGCGCTGGCGGGCCTTTCGAAGCGGATCCCGGCACGAGTGGTGGCCGGTGTCATGGCTTTCGGCAGCGGCGTGCTGTTGTCGGCGGTGTCGTTCGAGTTGATCGCCGAAGCCCACGAACGCGGCGGGATGGCCGCGACCGCCGCGGGCGCTGTGACGGGGGCAGTGCTGTACACCCTGGCGAATGTGGTGCTCGCGCGTCGCGGTGCGCATCACCGGAAACGCTCGGGTGATCAGCAACCTTCCGAAGCCGAGCAATCCGGTTCCGGCACCGCGATCGCGTTGGGCGCGCTGCTGGACGGGATACCGGAGTCGATGGTGATCGGCACCAGCCTCGTCGGCGGCGGCACGGTGAGTGTGGTCACGGTGGCCGCGGTGTTCATCAGCAACGTTCCCGAAGGCCTGTCCAGTGCTTCGGGAATGCTGCGAGCCGGACGCAGCCGCGGATACGTGTTCACCCTGTGGGGAGGGATCGCGGTGATCAGCGCGGTCGCGGCCATGACCGGGTACGGGCTGCTCGGCGGGGTCCCCGCCGCCGTGCTGGCCGCGATCACCGCGCTCGCGGGCGGAGCGATCCTGGCGATGATCGCCGACACGATGATCCCCGAAGCATTCGGCGACGCACACCTGTGGATCGGATTGATCATCGTGGCAGGATTCCTCGCCGCGTTCGGGCTGTCCCAAGTCCAGCCCTGACCGGTGCCGCGTGCTCAGACCAGGGCGGCTCGGGTCCGCGCATAGGCGATGACCTCCTGTGCGTGAGCCGAGTCGTCGTTGTCCGCGCGGCCTTGGCGCAGGTGGTGTATCGCGTCGTCGAGTTCTGGTCCTGGTCCGCGTTCGGCGAGCAGGACTGTGACGGCCTCCCAGGTCTGTATCCGCGGGTCGGGCCGAGAACAGAGTTCGTCGAGGTAGCGACCGGGCTCCACGAGTCGGAGCGCTCTGCGCGCGTATGCGTGCACGCGCGAGGGCAGTTCGCTGCGAATGGCGTCGATGTCGGTCTGCAGCACGTGTTGGCCCGGTTGAGCCGGGTCCAGGCGCAGAGACCACGGCGTGGTCAGCCGGTCGGGTAGGGGATGGGTGTCGATGAGGTCGGGGCCGGTGGCTTTCTCCAACGGTGTGGGCGGTAGGCCCCGTCGTGCGTTGCGCCAGTTGCAGTATTCCCACCAGGCGGTCGGTGTGGCGTTCAGGTCCAAGCCGAAGCTGAGCACTTGCTGTCCGCTGACCCATGTGCGGGTGACCCTGGTGCGGCCGACGGAGGCGACACCGCCGGGCTCGACCCGTATCCAGGTGGGGTCGGCGCCGTCGAACCCGTACTGCTGTAGCAGTTTTCCTGTTTCACGCAGCAGGCGGCGCAGTGCCGAATCGGGTGAGACCATGTCGGCAGACTAGCGACGCGCGCTGACACGGCCGAGCCGCAGTATTCGCGTCCCGTCGACCAGCGGGCGGGTTGACGGCAGTCCCCGATCCGCCAACCCTGACAACCGGACGAATCCGGCGTTCTGTTCCGGTGCTCGGCTGCTCCCGTTCGTGGTGATCAGTTCAGGAAGGTCGTGATCCGGGGGATCGCCGCGGCGGGACAGTCCTCGTGCACGGTGTGGCCGCAGCCGGGGAAGATAACCGCTTCGGCATGGGGGATTCGGTCGGCCAGTCGGGTCGCCTGGGAGGACGGCAGCCATTGGTCGTCGCCGCCCCAGATCACCAGGGTGGGTGCGCTCACCTGGTGCAGTCCGGCGTCGGTGCGGCGGTAGTCGAGATTTCGCCACAGGGCCAGGAAACCGTCGCGGTTGGCGGGCCGCGAGAACGGCTCGTAGAACTCCTCGATCAGTTCGTCGGTGACGAGCTCCTGGTGGGTGAACGTACCGCGGATGCTCTCGGCGTAGAGCGACCGGGTCATGAGGTCGGTGGTCAGTTCACCGATCACCGGGGTTTGGAACAAGGGTGTGATCGGCGCCTTCTCGGCGTCCAGCCCGGGGGAGTCCAAGAGCACCAGCCGCTCGACGCGTTCGGGATGCTGTTCGGCGAAGTACAGGCTCCAGGCTCCACCCCAGGAGTGCCCGACCAGCGCGGCGCGATGCAAGCCGACGGCGTCGAGGAAGCTCGCGATGGCGTCCGCCATGGCGGGCAGGTCGAAGGCGAACTCGGCGCTGCGTGATTCGGTGTAGCCCTGGCTGGGCAGGTCCACTACGTAGACGGTGTGCCGCAGGGCGAGCGCGGGGGCCACCTCTCGCCAAGAGTAGCCCCACAAGCCGCCACCGGCGATCAGTACGACGGGCGATCCGCTACCGGAAACCGTGTAGTGGAATCGAGCGAGATCGGTTTCGGCATATCGTGATTCGACACCCGTCAGGTATCGGGAGGGCAGGTCCGACCTCGGCGGCTCCCAGGCGTTTGCGACCGGAACAGTCGGCGCGAACAGCGCGGTCATGGTGGCGGCGAGGGCAAGGGCCGAGCGGGGGAACCGGATCTTGGTTCGCATGGGGCACTCCTTGGCAGGTGGATGTCTTCGATCAGAGGACGAGACAGCCACCGCCGACGTGATGGTATGTGGCCTGTTTCACCACTCGCGCCGCCCAAGGCCGGGCTGAGCGAGTTTCGCGCTGCGGGTGGTCGGGCTCCTACCGCGTATGCACGTCGTCGCGGGCGACGGTTCGTGCGCTGGCAGTTCGGCACGGGCGCCAGGGGGATGCCGAGTGTGAAGGCTCCGGCGACGCCGAACGTGATCTCGATGATGCCATCCATCGGTTTTGTGCCGCGAAATTGCGTTCCGGGGCAGAAGAATTCGGTTCGGATGAAGCGACGCGGAGCGGCGGTCCACACTACTTGGCGCCGCAACCGACCCGGCTGCGTGCGCGCCACCTGTTCGCGATCCTGGGAGACAGCATGACCGAGGCCGTGATCCAGCTGCCCACCGCTGGAGAATCCATCTTCGACACCTATGAGCGAATCCGTGTACGTGGGCAGGTGGTTCCGATCGAACTGCCCGGCGCGGTCGAGGCGTGGCTCGCGGTCGGTCACGAAGCGGTCGGTGAAGTCCTCGCCGGCGACGGCACGCTGTTCAGCAAGAACGCCCGCAACTGCCCCGCGTTGCACGATGGGACCATCCCGGCGGACTGGCCCCTGCGCGCGCTGACCGACATCGACCACATGCTCAACAAGGACGGGGACGATCACCGCCGGTTGCGCAGGGCGATCGGCCAAGCGTTCACCCCCGGCCGAGTGGCCGCGCTGGAACCGCGAATCCGGCAGATCACCAGCGAACTCCTCGATGAGCTGCGTGATCACGACACCGAGATCGATCTGGTGCCCCACTTCACAACACCCTTACCGGTGCGCGTGATCTGCGAACTGTTCGGTGTGCCCGCGGCCGAACAAGCACAGATCCGGCGCTGGGCCACGACGGTCGTGGCACACACCAGCACAGGGGACGAGACGAAGGCCGCCGTGGAGGGAATGCTGGCCTATCTCACCGAACTTCTCGACCGCAAGCGGCGCTCACCCGGTGACGACCTGACCTCGGCCCTGCTGCGGGCCGACGTCGAGAACGGTTTGAGCGAGGAGGAACTGGTTCAAACGTTGTGGCTGGTGATCATCGCCGGACATGAGACGACAGTGCACTTGCTGGGGAACGCGGTCATCGCGTTGTGCACCCATCCCGGGCAACTCGCCAAAGCCCGCGCCGAGGATCGGTGGACGGATGTGGTGGAGGAGGCACTGCGTTTCCGTTCCTCGGCATGCGTGATGTTCAACCGCTACGCGCTACGGGACGTCAGCATCGCCGGGGTCGACATCCCCGCGGGCGCCATCGTCGGGTGGTTCGCCGGAGTCGGACGGGATCTGCGACGGTATCCCGACGCCGATGTCTTCGACATCGATCACGATCATCGCGACCAACTGGCCTTCGGCCACGGGCCGCACTTCTGCCTCGGCGCGCCGCTGGCACGACTGGAAACCCGAATCGCGCTGTCCGCGCTGTTCGACACGTTCCCGCGCCTGAGCCTCGCATGTGATCCCGCCCTGATCCCGCACAGCCCACAGTTCATCACCAGCGGTCCCCTCACTCTTCCGGTGCTGCTCGAACCTCCCGCGAACTGACCTCACCGCACAGAAAGGTCCGGGCACTTCGCTCGAGGCCGTCGCGACTCGCGGAACCCCTGCCGGTCAGGCGGGGACGGCGCTCGCACACTGCTGAACACAGTGCGCGGGCGCCTCCGGTCGCGCTCTACGACGGCGCTGTCATCCTGGTGATCTCGCGGACGATCAGGTCCGGCTCGGTAAGGGGGACGTAGTGGCCGGAGTGTTCGGCGATGACGTGACGGCCCTGGTGCGCTCGTGCGGCGCGGTGGGCATGGGAGGCGATGGCCTCGGCGCGGATGGCGGCGTTCATCCCGTCGCCGACGCGCCCGCCGGAGATGACGGTGACCGGAATCGACCCGTGGTCGGGCGGGTTGTCGCGCCAGGTGGCGAGCTCGTCGAGGAAGGTACGGGCCTGGTGCCGCTGGGTGCGCAGCACGCCGGAAGTGAATCCCTCTCGCCGCAGGTCACGGCGAACATCGGCCGGGATGTCGCGCAGGTGCCTTCGAAACAGCACTTTGGTCAGCCCCAGCGGCGTGAGGACGGTTCCGACACCGAGCGCGATGCGCTCGCCTCGGCGGAAGCTGCGGCTGAACAGCACATCGGCCGCTTCGTCGGCGGGGTCGACCAGTATCAGGCCTGCGATCCGATCGGGGCGACGGGCGGCGGCGAGGCGCACGATCGGGCCGCCGGCACTGTGGCCGACAAGGATGAACGGTCCCGGCTCGAAGTGGTCGAGCACGTCGTCGAGATCGTCGGCCATGCGATGCAAAGTGCGGCCCGCCGAGTCGGGCGCACTGCGGCCGAGGCCGGAGCGGTCGTACACGATCGCTCGCGTGAAACGGGCAACTTCCGGTTGCACCTTGGCCCACGACGATCGGCTCGTGCCGGCCCCGGCCTCGAATACGACGGTGGGCGTGGTGGTATCGGTGACGGAGCGTGGATCAGGCAACACCATCGCGAACAGTCGGCGCCCGCCCCGGGTGGCGACCCAGTCCGCGATGCCTTGCGTGTGTTGGGCGGTATCCGTCATTCCTACCTTCTTCGGTGGGTTGCTCGCGCCGGTCGCCAGGGCGTGGTGTCCAGGGGATACGGGCGGCGCTCGGTCATCGAATCCGCTGGGGCTTCGAGTGATCGGCCGTCCGATACCCTTCGGCGACTCGGCTGCGGTGGCAACTGCGTTCCGGTAGCTCTGTCGAGAACAGGGTAGTTGCCGGGCACACGCGACGGTGAAGCCCAACGGCTACACCGTCCGCGAGCCACCTCGCCGCACCGATGTTCGTATGCATACGTCACCGGTACGCTTACGAAGACTCCTCGTAACCCCGACGAATCCGGCCCTCCTGCCATGCCTTTGTCAGGACGTCGGCGATCTGGGCCAATCCCCTCGCGGTGGTCATCTGCCAGTGCGTGGTGGAAACCGCGTGGTTGTGTACGGCCCCGTCGACGATGTCACCCCAAATCGTCGCTCCGACGCGACCTGTCGGGTCGTCCAGGGCGGCGGTGAAATAGAGGACGTCGCCGTGGTAGATCGGCGGGTGGTACGCACTGCGCAGCATCACGGATTGCACGGCGGCGTCGAGTATTCGGCCCACTCGGTCGGAGCCGAAGGAGGCGAACGGTTCGGGCAGCTGCGTCAATCGCTGCGGGAGAGCGGCCCAATCCATGTCCGAGGCGGCGCCGAGATCCCCCGCGGCTTCACCGAGCAGGCCGCCGATGAGTTCGGCGACCGGTACCTGCCCGGCGTCGGTGACCACGGTGCCGGGCGGATCGGCCATGTAACTGTCCATCACCGCCAGCAGCGCGACCCGCTCGCCACCGCGCTGCAATTGCACCGCGATCTCGTGCGCGAGGACGCCGCCGAAGGACCACCCCAGCAAGTGATAAGGCCCGTGCGGTTGCACCGATCGAATCAACTCGACGTAGCGGGTCGCCCATTCCTCGATCGAATCCGGCATCGCGGCGGCGGTGGCCAGCACCGGAGTCTGCAACCCGTAGATGGGTCGTTCGGGGTCCAGGTAGGCGGCCAGTCCCGCGTAGGACCAGGAGATGCCGGAGACCGGGTGCACGCAGAACAGCGGCGCGGCCGAGCCCGCGGGACGCAACGGCAGCAGCATGTCGAACGCCGCCTCCGTTTCCAGGCTGCCGGCGGCGCGACGGGCGAGGTCGGCGACCAATCCGCTGGGCGTCGGCGTCGTGAACACCCGCATCACCGGCACCTTCGTGCCCAGCACGGTCGACAGCCGCGCGGTGAGCTTCGCGGCGATCAGCGAGTTGCCGCCGTGCTCGAAGAAGTTGTCGTCCATACCGAATCGGTCGAGGCCCAGCACCTCGGCGAAGGCGCCCGCCACGGATTGCTCCACCGGCGTGGCGGGCGCGCGGTATACCCGCGCACGGAACGCGGGGGCGGGCAGCGCACGACGGTCGAGCTTTCCGTTGTCCGTCAACGGGATGGTATCGAGCACCACGATCGCGGCGGGCACCATGAAAGCGGTCAGGAATTCGGTGACCCGGGTGCGGAGGTCGGCCGGGTCGAGGCGCGCGCCCGCCTCGGGCAGAACGTATCCGACCAGCTGATCCCCCAGCACGGGGTCGGTCCGCACCGCCGCGACAGCCTGACTCACCCCCTCGCACCGCAGCAGCGCCGTCTCGATCTCTCCGAGTTCGATCCGGAACCCGCGCAGCTGCACCTGCTGGTCGCCACGCCCCGTATAGGCCAGTCCGGACCCCACCCAGCGGGCGAGATCGCCCGATCGGTACATCCGCGAACCGGGTGGCCCGAACGGGTTCGCCACGAACCGGGTCGCCGTCAGGCCGGACCGACCCAGATAACCCCGCGACACCTGACCACCGGCGACATAGATTTCTCCGGAGGTTCCCCGCGGCACCGGATGCAGCCGCTGATCGAGCACATAGGTGTCGAGGCCGGGCAGGGCACGGCCGACGAGGGCAGCCGGACTGTCGATCAAGTCTTCGCCGATCGGCAGGAACGACACGTGCACGGTGGTCTCGGTGATGCCGTACATGTTGACCAGCCGCGGCGCGTTGCCGGGGTGGCGTTCGTACCAGCGCCGCAGCTGCCGCAGATCCAGTGCCTCGCCGCCGAAGATCACATAGCGCAGCGCCGACCCGCCGGTCGCGGCGTCCCGGTCGGTGTCCACGAGCTGGTAGAACGCCGAGGGTGTCTGGTTCAACACCGTCACCTGCTCGCGAATCAGCAGCTCCCGAAACGCTTCCGGGGCACGCGAGGTGGCGTAGTCGACGATCACGACGCTGCCTCCGGTCGCCAGCGCGCACCACAACTCCCACACCGAGAAGTCGAACGCGAAGGAATGGAACAACGTCCACACGTCGTGCTCGTCGAACCCGAACAACGGCCGGGTGGTGGTGAACAACTCCACCGCGTTGCGGTGTGTGACACCGACGCCCTTCGGCACACCCGTGGAACCGGAGGTATAGATGACGTAGGCGAGATGGTCCGGCCGCAGCGGCGCCGCGCGCTCGGCGTCCGTGACCGGATCATCCGGGAACCCTTCCGCCCGCTCCAGCAGCACGACCGGAAGGTCGTTGTCCGGCAGGCCGGATCGTTGCGCGGCTGTGGTCAGTACGCACACCGGCGTCGCATCGTCCAGCACGAACGCCAGCCGCTGCGCCGGGTAGGTGAGATCGATCGGCAGGTAGGCCGCACCTGCCGCCAGCACGCCGAGCAACGCGGCCGGCAGTTCCTCCGTCCGTGCCACAGCGACAGCGACAACGGATTCCGGCCCCGCACCCGCCGCGATCAACGCGCGGGCGATCCGATTCGCGTGCCGGTGCAACGCATCGAAGCTCACCGTGGCCTGGTCGAATCGGATGGCGGTGGCATCGGGTCGCCGCCGCGCCTGCTCGCCGACCAGCTCCGGCAGCGTCGCAGCGGGCGCCGCGACGCGGGCCGCCGCGTCCTCGCCGAGCAGGATCGCGCGTTCGGACGCGCTGAGCAGATCGATGTCGCCCACCGGCACGGTGGGATCGGCGGCCACCGCCGCCAGGATGCGACCGAAGCGCTCCGCGAAGCGCGCTACGGTCTCGTCGTCGAAGAGGTCGCTGGCGAAGGAGAATTCCGCGTACAGTCCTACGTCGTGGCCGGAGTCGGCATGCAGCGCCGCGGTGTTCTCCCGGAGGCTGAGCGACAGATCGAACTTCGCGGTGCCGACCTCGAAGTCGACTTGCTCCAAACGCATTTCGGGCAGGTCGAATCGCTGTTCGGGCAGATTGTCGAAGCTCAGCGACACCTGGAACAGCGGGTGTCTGGCGGTCGAGCGTTGCGGGTTGAGCAGTTCCACCAGGCGTTCGAAGGGCAGGTCCGCGTGGGCGAATGCCCGCAGGTCCGTCCTTCTGGTCCGGGCGAGCAGTTCCGCGAAGGACGATTCGCCCGGCACCTGCGTGCGCAGCACGAGAGTGTTGACGAACATGCCGATCAAGTCGTCGAACTCGGGCTCGCCGCGTCCCGCCACCGGCGTGCCGACCACGACATCGTCTGTGCCGGACAGCCGCGCGAGCAGGACCGCGAAGGCCGCGTGCACGACCATGAACAGCGTCACGTTCTGGTCCCTGGCCAGGGACCGCAACTGCCGATACAGCTCGGCGTCGACCGTGAAGTCGACGCGGCGACCGGCGAAGGTCTGCACCGGGGGCCGGGGACGGTCGGTCGGTAGCGGCAGTTCGTCGGGCAGTCCCGCCAGCGCCGAGCGCCAGAATCCGATCTGCTCGCAAAGGGGGCTGTCCGGGTCGTCCTCCGAGCCGAGCACGTCGCGTTGCCACAGACCGTAATCCGCGTATTGGAGCGGGAGCGGCGCCCAGTCGGGCGCGACCCCAGCCACGCGCGCGGTGTAGGCGAGCATCACGTCCCGGGTCAGCGGCCCCATCGACCATCCGTCGGCGCTGATGTGATGGGCGACGAAGACCAGGACGTGTTCCTCCTCGGACAACCGCAGCAGCGCGGCGCGCAACGGGAGTTCGACGGTGACGTCGAAACCTCTCCGGACGACCGCGTGGACTCGCTCGGCGAGTTCATCCGGGCTGATCCGCACGGGCAGCAGATCGAGCGGAACGTCGGAGGCTTCGAGCACCCGCTGCACCGGACCCGCGGGAGTCTGCGGGTAGACCGTACGCAACGTCTCGTGGCGGCCCACGACATCGAGGACGGCTTGCCCGAGGGCAGCCGGGTCGAGCCGGCCGACGAGCCGGACGGCGACCGGGATGTTGTCGACGGCGGAGGCGGTGTCGAACTGGTTGAGCAACCACATTCGTTGCTGGGCGAGCGACAGCGGAATCTGTTCCGATCGTGGGCCTGCCGCCGGCGTACGACGGCCCACTGCTCCCGCGTGGCGTTCGGACCGCGAGGCCAGCCCGGCCACCGTGGACGCCTCGAACAGGGCGCGCACCGGGACCGATGTCCCCAGTGCGGCGCCGAGCCGGGCCGCGACCTGTGTGGCCAGCAGCGAATTGCCGCCGAGGGCGAAGAAGTCGTCCTCGGCCCCCACCTGGTCGACGCCGAGCACGTCACCGTAGATACCGGCGACGATCTCCTCGATCGGCGTGGACGGCGCCCGGTAGACCGCGGGCGCGACCTCCGGTGCGGGAAGGGCGGATCGGTCGAGTTTGCCGTTGACGGTGAGCGGCAACCCGTCCAGCACGACGAACGCCGACGGCACCATGTACGACGGCAGCAGGGCGGCGAGCATCGTCCGCACCCGGGCGGGGTCGAGTTTCGCCGAGGCCTCCGACGGCACCAGATAGGCGACCAGGCGGTCACCGGCCTGAGCGTCGGTCCACGCGGTCACCACCGCCTGTCCGATCTCGGGGAGGCCGCGCAGGGTGGTCTCGATCTCTCCGGGTTCGACGCGGAAGCCACGGATCTTGACCTGGAAGTCGCTGCGGCCCCGGTATTCCAAGACGCCGTCGCGATTCCACACGGCCAGGTCGCCGGTGCGATACATGCGCTCACCGGTGCCGAAGGGGTCGGCGATGAACCGCTCCGCGGTCACCGTCGCCTGTCCGCGATAGCCGCGCGCCAATTGCGAACCCGCCAGATACAGTTCGCCCACGACACCGTCGGGCACCGGTTGGAGACGATCATCGAGCACGTACACCCGGTTGTTCCACTCCGGGACGCCGATGGGCACGCTCGCCTCGTCGCTCGTGACGACCCGGTGGCTGGTGATCGAGACCGCCGCCTCGGTCGGCCCGTACAGATTGAACAGTTCGGTGCGCGGATGTTCCCGGCGCAACCGCTGCGCGAGTCCGGCGGGCAGCGCCTCACCGATGGCCAGTACCCGCCACAGCGAATCGGGTAGCCCGACCGTGAGCAGAGCCTCCAGCATCGACGGCACGGCGTGCAGGGTGGTCACCCATTCCCTGGCCACCAGATCGGCGAGATAGGCCGGATCGCGGTGTCCGTCGGGTGCGGCGATGACCAGCCGCCCGCCGCAGGCCGCCGCCGACCAGAATTCCCACACCGACAGGTCGAACGTCGCCGCGGTCTTCAGCAGTATCGCGTCGGCGGCGTCGAGGCCGAACTCCAGGATCTTCCACTGCAATTGATTGGCGATCGCGGCGTGCGGCACCGCGACGCCCTTCGGACGACCGGTGGAGCCCGAGGTGAAGATCACGTACGCCAAGTGCTCCGGTCGCAGCGGGATGATGCGCTCGGCATCGGAGACCGATGTCGCGTCGAGTCCGGCGAGATCGAGTTCGGGCAGGCGCAGCACCGGCGCGACATCCGTGTCGAATCGTGTTCCGGCCAGCACACAGACCGGGTCGGCCGCCTCCAGGACATAGCGGACGCGTTCGGCGGGCTGATCCGGGTCCACCGGCACGTACGCGGCGCCCGACTTGGCCGTCGCGTACATCGCCACGACCAGGTCCACCGACCGCGGCAACGCGAGCGCCACCCGGTGCTCCGGACCGACGCCTCGCGAGATGAGATACCGCGCGAGTCGATTGGCGCGCGCATCCAGTTCGGCATAGGTCAGCTCGGTGGCGCCTTCCGGCGCGTCGGCGACCAAGGCGACGGCATCCGGCGAATTCGCCACGGTGGCGTCGAACAGCGAAACCAGTGTCGCCGAGGCGTCGACCGGCCGCTGGGTGGTGTTGCGCCGCCACAGGATCTCCGCGCGCTCCGCCTCGTCGAGGATGTCGATCTCGGCGACCGCGGTCTTCGGAGTACGCGCGACCGTCTCCAGCACCCGCGACAGTCGCGCGACGATGTCACGCGCTGTCGAGGCGTCGAAGAGGTCGGCGGCGTAGGTCAGGAAGCCGTGGATACCGGCCGCGGCGCCGGACTCGGCATAGGTGTCGGTGACGATCAGGTGCAGGTCGAATTGCGACAGACCGGTGTCCGGATCCACGGCGGAAACCGTCAGACCCGGCAGCTCGAGGATGGCCTCGGACAGGTTCTGGAATGAGAAACCCACTTGGAACAGCGGGTGGCGGGCGGTGGAGCGAACCGGATCGAGCACTTCGACCAGCCGCTCGAACGGCACATCGCCGTGGGCGAACGCCTGAATGTCGGTATCGCGTTGCCGAGCCAGCAGTTCGGTGAACGGTTCACCGCCGTCGATCCGGGTGCGAAAGACCAGAGTGTTGACGAACATGCCGATGAGGTCGTCCAGCACGGCTTCACCACGGCCCGCGATCGGGGTACCGATGGCGACGTCGTCGGTCCGACCCAGCCGGGACAGCAGCACCGCGAAGGCGGTGTGCACCACCATGAACAGCGTCGCGCCGTGGTCGTGGGCCAGGTCGGCGAGGGCCTGATGGGTTGCCGCGTCGACGTGGACCGCCACCTTGCCGCCGGCGAAGGACTGCACGGCCGGACGCGGCCGGTCGGTGGGCAGATCCAGCTGATCGGGCAGGCCGGCCAGGGCGTGACGCCAGTAGGCGATCTGCTCGGCGGCCAGGGAGTCCGCGTCGCTTTCCGAACCGAGGAGTTCGTGCTGCCAGATGCTGTAGTCGGCATATTGCACGGGCAGCGGCGTCCAGTTCGGCGCCGCACCCGCCGCGCGTGCGCCGTAGGCGACCATCAGGTCTGTGGTCAACGGACGCAGGGAGAAGCCGTCGGCGCTGATGTGGTGCACCACCAAGGCGAGCACGTGCTCGGTGGGGCCGGGTCGGTCCACCTCGGCGACACGGAACAGCGCCACCGCGACGGGAACTTCCACGGTTACGTCGAAGGTGCTCGAAAGGAAGTCGCCGACAACGGCTTCCACGTCACCAGCCGCCACCGTGCGAACCTCGAACCGCGGCGTGGCTCGCTCCGGTGCGAGGATCACTTGCGTGGGCCCGTGCGCGGTCTGCGGGTAGACGGTGCGGAGGATTTCGTGCCTGGTGACCACGTCCACGATGGCGGCGCGCAACGCGTCCACATCGAGCGCTCCCGTCAGCCGCACCGCCATCGGAACGTTGTAGGCCGCCGATCGGGTGTCGAACTGGTTGAGGAACCACATCCGTTGCTGCGCCGAGGACAGCGGAACATGCTCGGGCCGCCGGTGGGCGGTGAGCGGTCGCCGCCCGCCGGAGCCCGCGTACCCGGCCAGCCGGGCGGCCAGGGCAGCGACGGTCGACGCCTCGAACAGCATCCGAACCGGCACCTGGGCCTCCAGCACCGTGCCGAGCCGGGCCGCGGCCTGGGTGGCGAGCAGCGAGTTGCCGCCGAGGCGGAAGAAATCGTCGTCGGCGCCGAGTCGCCGGGTGGTGCGCAGCAGGTCGGCGAACACGTCGGCGACGGCCTGTTCGAGCGGCCCCGACGGCGGCCGGAACGGGGCGTTGGGCAGCCGCGGCTCCGGCAGCGCGCGCCGGTCCAGCTTGCCGACCGGAGTCAACGGGATCTCGTCGAGTACGACGACGGCCGTCGGCACCATGTGGGCGGGCAGTGTGCGCCCCACTTCGTCGACGAGTGCACCGGTGTCGATGGACGCGTCCGGCGCGGGCAGCACGTAGGACACGAGGATGGTCGCACCGGCATCGGTTTCCCGCCCGACCGTGACCGCGAAATCGATGTCCGGACGGCGGGACAGCACGGCATCGATCTCTCCGAGCTCGATCCGGAAACCGCGGACCTTCACCTGGAAGTCGTTGCGGCCGACGTAATCCAGGACGGTCTGCTCGCCGGTTCGGCGACGGCGCACGACATCGCCGGTCCGGTACAGCCGCGCGCCGGGCGGACCGTAAGGGTCGGCGACGAACCGGGCCGCGGTGAGCGCGAAGCGGTCGTGGTAGCCGCGCGCGAGCTGGCCGCCAGCGAGATACAGTTCGCCGGCGACGCCGTCGGGGACCGGGCGCAGCCTGCCGTCGAGCACCAGCGCGCGCATGCCCCGGATCGGCCCGCCGATCGTCACCGGTTCGTCGGGCGACAGCGGATCGCTGATATTGGTCATGATCGTGGTCTCGGTCGGCCCGTAGCCGTTGTAGAACTCGCGGGTCCGCCTGCCGGAGATCGGCTGCACCCAGCGTCGCACCAGCTCCGGCGGGCAGGCCTCGCCACCGGCGATCACCACCCGCAGCCGGTCCGGTCCGGCCGGATCCATCGATGCCAACGCCGCGGGCGTGACGAAGGCGTGGGTCACCCGTTCACGGCGCAGCACCGCGGTCAGATCGTCGCCGCCGTAGACGGTCGGTGCGACCACCACCATGGTCGCCGCGCCCCCGACGGCCAGCAGCAACTCCAGCACCGATGCGTCGAAGGACGGCGAGGCGAAATGCAGTGTGCGCGAAGCGCTTGTCACGCGATAACGCTGGCGCTGCTCCGCGCAGAAGCTGGGCAGCCCGGTGTGGGTGACCACCACACCCTTCGGTGTGCCCGTGGAGCCGGAGGTGTAGATGACGTAGGCGGGGTGCTCCGGACGGAGCGGTCGCGTCCGGTCCCGGTCGGTCACCGGGTCGGTGCTCTGTTCCCCGAGTCCGCGCGTGAACTCGGCGCTGTCGATGACCAGCCACTCCACCCGCTCGTCGGGTAGGTCGCCGCGCACCGCGCCGACGGTCAGGCCGAGTACCGGGCGCGCGTCCGACACCATGTGCGTCACCCGCTCGCGCGGATAGTTCGGGTCGACCGGGACGAAACCCGCACCGGTCTTCGCCACGGCCCATACCGCGAGCACCGACTCCGGTGACCGCGGAATGCCCACGGCCACGAGATCTTCGGGCCCGATGCCGCGCGCGATCAACGCCCGCGCCAATCGTGTGGACTGCTCGTCGAGTTCGACGTAATCCAGTTGGGCATGCGTTTGGGAGCCGTCGGCGAAGATCACCGCGACACCGTCGGGGTTCTCCTCCGCGGCGGCGGTCAGCAGGTCCGGCAGCAGCGCGACGGCAGCGGGCTCGACCCGGTTCGGTGGCACTGTCGCAGGGCCCCCGGACACCGCGCGCCGGGCCTCTTCCGGCTCGAGGATGTCGATGTCCCATACCGCCGTCGACGGTTCCTCCGCCGCCGCACTCAGGATGCGCGCGAATCGGGTAAGGAAGGAGCGGATGGTCGATTCCTCGTAAATATCGGTGGCGTAAGCGAATACGACGTCCATCTCGCCGATTCCGTGGGCGGCGTGCCGGGGTTCGATGAGCACTTGCAAGTCGAATTTGGCGGTGACCTCTCCGGTGTCCAGTGCGGTGACGGTCAGATCGGGCAGCTGCAAGGTGGGTTGCTCGATGTTCTGGAACGACAGCATCACCTGGATGAGCGGATCGGCCACAGCGCTGCGGGCGGGAGCGACTTCTTCCGCCACCCGCTCGAAGGGGATGTCCGCGTTGCCGAAGGCCGAAAGAGCCGCTTCGCGGGAGCGTTCGACGAGGTCGTAGAAGGTTGCCGCGTGATCGGCCACGACGCGCAGCGCGAGGGTGTTGACGAACATCCCGACGAGGTCGTCGAGTGCTCGTTCGCCGCGTCCGGCGATGGGGGTTCCGATGACGATGTCGGTGCCGCCGGACAGGCGTGCCAGCAGTGCGGCGAGAGCCGCGTGGACCACCATGAACAGGCTCGCGTTGTGCTCGCGCGCGATCCCGGCCAGCCGTTCATGCACCTGTGCCGGGATGGTGACCGCCGTCGCCGCGCCACGCGTCGACGGCGTGCCGGGACGGGGGCGGTCGGTGGGCAGCTCCAGCGGCCCGGAGAGCCCGGCCAGCTGCTCGCGCCAGTACGACAACTGCGCCGCGGCAACCGAAGACGGATCGCTGTCGGAGCCGATCACGGCGTGCTGCCACAGGGCGAAGTCGGCGTATTGCACCGGCAATGGCGACCATGACGGCGCGCCGCCGCCGGTGCGGGCGAGGTAGGCGGTGGCCAGATCGCGGGCGAGCGGGACGAGAGACGACCCGTCGGCCGAGATGTGGTGCACCACCAAGACCAGCAGATGTTCGTCGCCGGAGCTGAACAGCCGCAGCCGAATCGGCGCGGACGCCGTCACGTCGAATCCGGTGGACATCAATCCGGTCACCATGTCCGCGACGCCGGTGGCGCCGAACTCGACTACCAGTCCATCCGGGAGTACGGCGTCGACCGGCAGGATCTCCTGGTACGGCAGCCCCTCCGGGTCGGCTGGGTAGCGGGTGCGCAGCGCCTCGTGCCGCACCAGCACGTCGACCACCGCCTGATGCAGTGCGGGCTGGTCGAGGGCGCCGGTCAGCCGCAGGGCGAAGGGCATGTTGTAGGCGGGGGAATCCGGATCGATACGGTTGAGCAACCACATCCGCTGCTGCGCGAGGGAGAGCGGGACCCGCTCCGGTCGAACCGAACGAACGAGCGCGGGCCGGGCGGGCGCGCCGTGAGCGGCGACCCGGGCGGCGAGAGCGGAAACCCGGGTCGCCTCGAACAAATCACGCACCGTGACCCGCGCGTTCAAAGCTTCGTTGACGCGCGCGACGGCTCGGGTGGCCAGCAGCGAGTTGCCGCCGAGCGCGAAGAAATCGTCGTCGAGACCCGCCCGGTCGACGCCGAGCAGATCGGCGAACACCTGAGCGATCGCCTGCTCGACAGGCGTGCGGGGGGCACGGAACTCCTCGGCCTCGAATACGGGTTCCGGTAGTGCCCTGCGATCGAGTTTGCCGCTGGTGTTCAGCGGCAGCTCCGCCAAAGCGACCACCGCGGAGGGAATCATGTACGCGGGCAGCACCGCGGCGACCGCCGCGAGCAGGTTTCCCTGGTCGATGACCTCGCCCGGTCGGGGGACGGCGTAGGCCACCAACCGGTCGCCCAGAGGCGCTGCCACCACCGCCGCGACCGCCTGGCTGACCGACGGTTGCGCGAGGAGGGCGGTCTCGATCTCGCCGAGCTCGATGCGCTGGCCGCGGAATTTGACTTGGGAGTCGGTGCGGGCCAGATATTCCAGTCGTTGTGAACGGCCCGCGTTCGGTGCGCGCCACACGACCAGGTCGCCGGTGCGGTACATCCTGCTTGCGGCCCGGAAGGGGTTGGCGACGAACCGGGTGGCGGTCTGCGCGGACTGGCCGACGTAGCCGCGGGCGAGCTGCTCTCCGGCGAGATACAGCTCGCCGGGCACGCCGGCGGGCACCGGTCGCAGTCGCGCGTCCAGCACGTAGACCTGCGTGTTCCATTGGGGTGTGCCGATCGGCACCGCCGGTTCCTCGGCGGCGCCCGCGGGCCAGGACGTGACCGAGACCGCGGCCTCGGTGGGACCGTAGAGGTTGTGCACCCGTGCGCCGGTGACCGCGCCGACCGCGTGCACGGTTCGCGGTGGCAGGGCTTCGCCGATCACGAGCACCTCCCGCAGCGTGGGCAGGGATCCGGCGGGCAGGTGCGCGGCGAACTCCGTGAGCATGGAGGGCACGAAGTCGGTGACAGTGACCCTCTCCGCGCCAATGGTTTCGGCGAGATATGCCGGGTCGCGGTGTCCGTCGTGATCGGCGACGACGAGTTTCGCGCCCGACCGCAGCGGCATGAGGTAACCCCACAACGAGACGTCGAAGGTCGTCGCGGTCTTCTGCAGGTACGCATCTCCCGGGCCCATCGGATAGTGGGCGAGCATCCACGCGATCTGGTTGTCGATCGCCTGATGCGAGACCATCACGCCTTTCGGCCGTCCGGTGGAGCCGGAGGTGAAGATGACGTACGCCGGGTGCTGGGGAAGGACGGGGCGCAGCAGTTCACCGGCATCGACCGCCGTGCCCGGCAGCAGTTCGGTCCGGACGGTGTCCAGACACAGCACCGGCATGTGCGGCGGTATCGGCACCGCATCGGTGGTGCTGCTGAGTACGCACACCGGTTCGGCGGTGTCGAGGACGTGTCCGATGCGTTCGGCGGGGTGATCGGGGTCGACCGGCACGAACGCCCCACCCGCGGTGAGGATCGCGTACATGCCGACGACCAGATCCACCGAACGCCGAACCGCCAGTCCCACCAGCGATTCCGAGCCGACACCGTGGCCGATGAGCACTCGCGCGAGCTGGTTGACCCGCTCATCGAACTCGCGATAGGTCAACTCCTGCTTCGCGTCCGCGATGGCCACCGCATCGGCGTGCCGCGCGACAGCGCGCCGGTATCCGTCGAGCAACGGCCCAGGGGTGATCGGATAGCGCGTGTCGTTCCAGTCGCGCAGGATCGTGGTGCGTTCCTCCGCGTCGAGCAGCTCGATGTCTCCCACCACACGATCCGCCGACTCGGCCACGGCGGCGAGGATCGCGCGGTATCGCCGGGCGAATCCGGCGACGGTGGCTTCGTCGAACAGGTCCGTGCAGTAGGTGAACCCCGCCGCGATCCCCAGCGGGGTGCGGTTGTCTTCGCGCGGCAGCATGGTCAGCTCGAGATCGAACTTCGCCACCGGCACCGGCACGTCCACCGCCGAAACCGTCAGCGCGGGCAGTTCCAGCGTCGAGGGCGCGAAATTGTGGAAGGTGAGCATCACTTGGAACAGCGGGTGATGCGCGCTCGACCGCACCGGATCCAGCAACTCCACCAGACGTTCGAACGGCACCTCGGCATGCCCGAACGCTTCGATGTCGTCGCCGCGCACCTGCTCGAGCAGGTCGGCGAAGCCGCGGCCGGGGTCGATCTCGGTGCGCAAGACCAAGGTGTTGACGAACATGCCGATCAAGTCGGACACCGCGGCGTCACCGCGACCGGCCACCGGCGTGCCGACGGTGATGTCACGCGTGTTCGACAACCGTGCCAGCAGCACCGCGAAGGCGGCGTGCGCGACCATGAACAGCGTGGCGTCATACCGGCGCGCGAGGCGGATCAGCGCCGCGTGCGTGGGCGCGTCGATCGTGAACTCGTAGCTCGCGCCGCGCCCGGAGAACACCGCGGGGCGTGGCCGGTCCGCGGGCAGATCCAGCCGCTCGGGCAGGTCGGCCAGCCGCTGGCGCCAATACCCGATCTGGCGGGCGAGGATCGAATCCGGGTCTGTCTCGTCCCCGAGCATCTCCCGCTGCCACAGCGTGTAGTCCGCGTACTGCAGCGGCAGCGCCGCCCAGCCTGGGGCCGCGCCGGCCGCCCGGGCAGCATAGGCGGTCATCAGGTCGCGGGTCAGCGGCCCCATCGAGGAACCATCGCCCGCGATGTGATGGACCACGCACACCAGCACGTGGTCGCTGTCGTTCAGTCGCAACAGCCGCACCCGCAGCGGCGGCGCCACCGTCACATCGAAGCTTTCGCTTATCGCCGACAGCGTGTTCTGGGGTATCTCGGCCTCGCCGATCTCCCACACCGTCAGCTCCCGGACCGCCAGCGGGTCCGAAATCGCATGCACCCGTTGGCTACCGGAACCGTCGTGCTCCGGGTAGCTGGTACGCAGCACCTCGTGCCGCTCGACCAGATCATCGATCGCCGCCCGCAGAGCAGCGACATGCAGCCGCCCACGCAGACGCACCACAAGCGGGATGTTGTCGGTCGCACTCGCCGGGTCGAACCGGTTGAGAAACCACATCCGCTGCTGCGCATAGGACAACGGCACCCGCTCGGGTCGCGGCATCGGCCGCGGCGCCGAATCGGACCGTTCGGTCAGCTCGGTGAGCCGTTCGGCCAGTTTCGCCACCGCCGAGGCCTCGAACAGCAACGTGACCGGTACCCGCACACCCAACTCCGCACCGATACGCGCCGCGGCCTGCGTGGCCAGCAGCGAGTTGCCACCGAGTTCGAAGAAGTCGTCGTCGACGCCGACCCGGCCGGCATGGTCACCGCCCTGCGGCAGCAGCACGGCGGTGAAGGTTTCGGCGACCAACCGCTCGGTCGCTGTGGTGGGCGCCCGGAATTGCCGTGCGGCGAGCACCGGTTGCGGTAATGCGGCGCGATCGAGTTTGCCGACGGGGGTGAGCGGCAGATCGTCGAGCACCGTGATCGCACCCGGGATCATGTACACGGGCAGCGTTCGTGCGACGAATTCGAGGAGGTCGGTGGTGTCCACCCCGACCCGGCCACCGGCCGGATTCTCCGCGGACACATGGCGCGGCAGCACATAAGACACCAGCGTTTGCGCCCCCGAGGGCAGTGTCATCCCGAGCGTGACCGCATAGTCGACGTCCGGATGCGCGGTCAACGCGGTGTCGATCTCGCCCGGCTCGATCCGCAAGCCGCGGATCTTGACCTGGAAGTCCACTCGGCCGTGATATTCCAGCATCCCCGCCGTGGTGCGCCGCACCAGATCACCCGTGCGGTACATACGGCCGCCGGCTGCCGCGGTGAACGGGTTGGCCACGAATCGTTGCGCGGTCAACCCGGGACGCCGCAGATAACCTTCGGCCAGTGCGGGTCCGGACAGATACAACTCACCGACCACTCCCGGCGGCACCAGACGTAATCGCGCATCGAGGACATGCGCGCCCAGCCCTGGGACCGGCGTGCCGATATGCGGCGAGTCGTCCACGGCGAGCGCCGCGGTGCCGGTCGCGACGACCGTGGTCTCGGTCGGGCCGTACAAGATATGGAACGCCCGGCGCTGCGCCCACCTCGCGACCAGTTCGCCACCGACCCGCTCACCGCCACACAAGATCGCGCGAAGGTCGTCGAGCCCCGCCGGGTCCAGCGATTCCAACGCCGCCGGGGTGATGCACAGATGCGTAACCCGCTCCCGCCGCAGCAGGTCGGCCAGCTCCACACCCCCGAACACCGTCGGCGGCGCCACCACCAGCGTCGCGCCCGCCGAGAACGCCAGCAGTATCTCGACCACCGAGAAATCGAAACTGGGAGAACACAAGTGCGTCACCCGCGATCCCCGCGTCACTTGCCGTGCGGTGACCTCGTGCTGAACCAGACCCGCCAGACCGGCATGAGTGACCGCGACCCCCTTCGGCCTGCCCGTCGACCCGGAGGTGTAGATGACGTACGCCACATGCTGCTCGGTCAACGGCCGCAGTCGGTCCAGATAGGAAATCGAATGCGCCGGCTCGGCGGCGATTCGCTCCCTGTGTACGGCGGCATCGAGTTCGACCCACTCAACAGCACCAACCGGTAGCCCAGCCCGGTCCGCCGCGACGGTCACACCCAGCACGGCGCCGGAATCCGCGAGCATGTGCGAAACACGCTCCGCTGGATGACCCGGGTCGACCGGCAGGTAGGCCGCGCCCGTCTTCGCCACCGCCCACACCGCCAGCACCGACTCCACCGACCGCGTCAGAGCTACCGCTACGACGTCACCCGGCCCCGCCCCGAACTCGATCAGGTAGCGAGCGAGCCGCGAAGACTCCTCGTCCAGCTCTCGGTAGGTCAGCTGGCGCTGATCAACCGGGTCCCCGCTCGGATTGAACCGAAGCGCGACCGCGTCGAACGCCGTATCGACCGCCGCCGTCAGCAATTGCGGGAACAGGCGATTGCGTGATCGGGAATGGTGGACGCGACGTGCGGAACGGCGTGTTGCGGTCATGCGGTGGGGTCACTCTCTACATCGAGCAAAATGCGCCCCGGCAATGAAGCAGCAAGCAAGGCCTCGAATGCTCGAACCCATGACCGGAGCGTGCGGTCGGACCTTAGCGAACGACGAGTGGATCGACCTGCCGTCATTGGGAAGCCATCGGTGCCGCTGGATCGACCGCACGCCGAGCAACGTCAGCCGCGCCGGCTCCTCGGTGGTGTTGTCGCCGGGCCAACTCCTGGCTACGCCGGTCGGCCGTCGGTCACGGCCCTGGTCAGAGCCAGCCGTTGCGGCGGAACAGCAGGGCCAGCCAGCTGCAGGCGACGACCATGAGGATGAGGACCGCGGGGTAGCCCCAGGGTTGGCGCAGTTCGGGCATGTGGTCGAAGTTCATGCCGTAGATGCCCGCGATCATGGTGGGGACCGCGGCCAGGGCGACGAGAGCGGAGATCTTGCGCATGTCGGTGTTCTGGCGCACCGCGATCCGCGCCAGGGAAGCGGTGATCAGGGCGGAGAGGGCGTCGTCGAAGTCGTGGACGCGTTCGGCGGCGGTGGCGTGGTGATCGGCGACGTCGCGCAGGTAGCGGCGTACTTCCTTGCCGAGCCCGGAGTCGGGCTTGGTCAAAGCCTGCAGCGGGACTGCCAGCGGGGTGATCGCTCGCCGTAGTTCGACGACCTCGCGCTTGAGCTGGTAGATGGCTTCGATGGTGAGCCGGGAGCGGGGGGTGAAGACCTCTTCTTCCATTTCCTCGACGTCGGCTTCGACTTGCGCGGTGACCTCGAGGTAGGCGTCGACGACGTGGTCGGTGATCGCGTGCAGCACCGCGGCCGGTCCCAGCGCCAGCCGGGCGGGGTCGGTCTCGAGTTCGGCGCGGACCTCTCGTAGTCCGGAGTGGGCGCCGTGGCGCACCGCGACGACGAAGTCGGGGCCGCAGAAGATCAGGATTTCCCCGGTCTGCACGATCTCGCTGACGGCGTGCATGTCGTGCTCGACGTAGGCTACCGTGCGCAATCCCAGTACCAGGGTCTGGTCGTAGCGTTCCAGTTTCGGGCGCTGATGCCCCACCACCGCGTCCTCCACGGCCAGCGGATGCAACCCGAACAAGGCGGCGACCTCGGCCATCTGCCCGGCATCGGGTTCGTGCAACCCCAGCCACACGAATCCGCCACCCTCACCGGCGGCGCCGTCACCCGCGGCGCCGGTGGCGGTGTCGCGGACGGCGGCCAGCGCTTGGGCCGGGGTGAACCGGCCCGGTTCCCGGTGCCCGTCCCGGTAGACCCCGCAGTCCACGACCGCCCGCGCCACCGGCACCGGAATTCGCTTCAACGACACGACCGCGTCGGCAGCCGCGTCCCGGCCAGACTTGTTAACCACCGCACGAGCCTAGAACCCACCGGAACCCGGGGGCGCTCGCCGGGGTCGCGATCTGCTCGGTATGGGGGATCGACAGTCGATGCGCGGCTCGCCGGAGGCGGACGCCTGCGGGCCGGTTCATGGTCCGTCGGTGTCGCCCGCTTCCGAAGACGGGGGTGGTGTCTTACTGAAATGGATGTGCACGGGCATGCGGAAGAGGTTCGTCGAGCCGCTGCGCATCCACTGGGTGACTGCCGCCACGGTCGATCCGATCGACACCGCGATGGCCAGGAACGCCCACGGCGTGAGGCTCGCCGAGGCGTACGCGTGCTGACCGAAGCCCGGCACCGCGAGCTTGCCGTTGTTGAACGCCCAATTGAGCAACGATCCGACCTGACCACCCAGATCCGAGGTGCGGGAGACCATGGACTTCAGCTGGCCGCCCTTGCTGTTGACATAGAGGGCCGTGATGAGCACGAACACGGTTGTGGCCAGCGTGGACATCGTCGCCAGCCGTGTGAGCGCCTCGATGCGGAACCGCAGATTGATCACCACGGCCAAGACGGTGACGACGATCGCCGCGCTGGCGAGCAGTGCCCAGAAGCCGGTGATCTGCGGGGCGCGCGGATTGGATCGTGACCAGACATTGAGAAACACCGTTGTAATTTGCATGCGGCCGAACGCATTCGCGCGGACGCTGCCATCCGCGCCGGACGCGGTGATCCACGGCTGGAACAGTAATGCGAGTGTCACCAGGCTGCCGATTGCGGCCCAGGCATAGCCCCAATATCCGCGCAGCGCAACCTGATACGCCCTCGGCCCTCGCGCCGTGGCATTACTGACGATCTTTCCCCGGCCATTTCGAGGAGTGTTCCCTCGCCACGGCGTCGGCTGCACCATTGGCTCAGTCTAAGACCGGCTGATTGTCCGAATCGGAGTTTATCGCCACTGCTGGGAATGCGTGAATCCAGCCCTTCGTGCGTCCTCACGAAAAAAGCCACGCGTTGATGGCGGCGCGACGGCCAGGTAAATCGTGTATGAACTTTCCGACCCGTCGAGATGCTCCACTGAGACGACTCGTAATTCCTGGCGCGACTGCGTGCCCAACCCGCAGGGCGAGTTGCGGGGGCGATGCCTTCGTCGTACGGGACCGGGAGTCCCAGGGCAGCCGGGACCGATTCGGCGACCGCATGCTGATCGGGTGACGGCGGTCACCGGCGGCGACCAGGAATGAACCTTGCGGTGGAAATGAGCGGGTCTGTCGGGTGCCGGCGATCGCTCAGGCGCCTGCGTCAGCCGGAACGCGGATCATCTCGCACACCGAAGGACGCGGAGTCTCAGTTATTCGGCGGGTGTGAAGACAGTGAACTTCGCACCGGGTTCGAATACTCCCGCACGGTCGGGCACGACGCCTGACGCGCTGGCGGAGTCCCTAGTGCGTCGGGTCCGATGTTGTCGGCGATTGTAAAAATCATGAAAATTCCGGTGGTGCGGTCAATTTCGCACTCGCCGAGGATCTCAGCGGCGTGCAAGTCACGCCGAACTGCTCGACAAAGCTACATTCGCAATGCCGGATAGCGCATGCCAGCGCCCGACTTCGCCTCGGACTACTCGAGCCCGAGCCCGGATCCCATGAAAACCATCGGTTCCCTGCGTAATTCACAATCGGCGCTGCGGTTACGGGTGTACTCACGCCGGTGCGCCGGCATCCGACCACGCTCTCGTCGAACGGGTGACGCCGGCGCACCGGTGACCGGATCACCAGGTCAGGGCTTGTCCGGGTCGAGGGCGTCTTTCACCTTGCCGATCAGTCCCGCCTCGGTACCGAATGCCGCCGAGCGCGGCTCGCCCTGGGAGCCGTCGTAGGTGGCGTAGAGCTTCGGGTCCGGCGGCGGGGCGGAGGCCTTGTCGCCCAGCGGCTGCGGGTCGGCGAGGAAGCCGTTCTGGTGCACGCCGTCGGGGGCGACGCCGGTCGCCCACCGGCCCTGGTCGGACTGGGTGCCGTCGGACAGGTGCCACAGGCTCGTCGCGTGCTCGGAGTGTTCTTCGTCGAACAGCGCGTTCGGCGTGACCGTGCCCTCCAAGCCGTCTTCCTTCAGCTGTTCGATCGCCGCGAGCCAGAGATTCTGGTGGTAGGTGTCACGGGCGAGGTTGAACCGCAGCATGTCCTTGACGCCGGGGTCGTCGGTCATGTTGTACAGGCGCGCGGTCTGGAGTCGTCCGTGCGCCTCGGCGGCCACATTGGCGCGGAAGTCCGCCAAGAGATTGCCGCTGGCCACGATGTATCTGCCGTTCCACGGCACGCCGTTGCTGTCCGACAGCGAGGCCCCGCCGCCGGAGACGATCGCCTGCTGCGGATCCATGCCGCCCAGCACGGCGGCGACGACCGGATCGGCCGCGGCTTCCTGGGTGGCGCGGGTGGCGGGGGCTCCCTCGAGCAACCGCGCGATCATCGTGGCGATCATCTCGACGTGCCCGATCTCCTCGGTGGCGACGTCCATGATCATGTCCTTGTACTTGCCGGGCATCCGGCAGTTCCACCCCTGGAACAGGTACTGCATGGTGACGGTCATCTCCCCGAATGCTCCGCCGACGAGTTCCTGGAGCTTCCGCGCGTACACGGGGTCGGGCTTTTCGGGCTTCACGTCGAACTGCAGGTAATCGGTATGACGGAACATCTACGCCTCCAAGACGACGAACGGGGTCCCCACCCGCGTTGCGGATACCTCTGTCGATCCGGAGCAAACCTGGAAAAGATGACGGGTCCGAATTAGATTTTATTGTGCGGGAGCGGTATTCGTGTACACGAGCGACTACCGCTCGCGTCGTGGCGAACCTCGGGCGTACGCATCATCCGGAGCGCGCTCAGGTGCGCGTGGACGGGTGCTCGCCGCGTCGCAACGGCGGCAGATGCTCCACCACACCCGCCACCCCCGCGAGGGCGCGACTGGCGTGCGCGCACCCGCTCGCCCATCGTCGCGGCGCTCGGCGAGCCACCTCGTCGAGCCGGTCGCGCGAACGGTCCAGCGGCGCGAGCGGCACCGCCGCCAGCGCGTTACCGGGCAACCGCCGCGCGACGGTCGGATGCGGCCGTGTGGGCGCGGTGACCCGCACGGCCAGCCACGCCCAGCCCGCCCGGCGCAAAGCCTGCGCGTCGAGTGCCTCCTGCAACTTCGGCAGCAGCACGTCCTCTTCGTCCCGCACGTCCTGGCGCAGCAGCCCCTCGATTCTCGCGAACAGCCCGTGATGCTCGGGACTGTCGGCGTCGATCGTCTCCAGCTCGCTGAACAGCTCGTTGATCTCTTGATGCTCCTGCTCGACGCGCAGCGTGAGTTCCTCGCCGTCCGGGAGGACCTTCCGAGCCAGCGGCCACAGCACCGCCTCCTCCGCGAACGCGTGCGGGAAGACCAGCCGGCACAGCGCCGTCATCGCGTCCCGGCGGTCGTCGCCGCCGCTGCTGTCGATGCGGGACAGCAACCCGTCGAGGATTTGGTGATCGCGGCGCTGCAAGCTCAGCACACTGCGAGGACCACCCAGCTCCGCTTCGGTCTGATCGGCAAGTGAACGCGGCATCGGAGGCTCCTTCGGTCGGCTCGTGCTCGTCCTACCCGCACTCCGCGGAGCGAAACCGACCGCTCTGGCGAGTCGAGCCCAACCCGCGCATCCGCAGACGCCAACCCGAGAGCTGAAGGTTTGCCACGAGAGACGACTCCCAGCTGTACGGGCGCCTGGCTGCACGTAAGCCCGACGCAACCGGTGGCCCGATGCGCGACTTGGGCACAATCGCGCCGCAGCTCGAGCCGGATGATCCGTTGGCCGGGAGATTCCATGCTTACCTCGGCATATGTCGGTCAGGCATGCTTTTTCGGAGCAGGTTACTCTCGGGTAGTGCGGGGTATTCGGATAGTGGTGCACCTTGCGCCGACCCGATGCTGTCAACGTCGAAGGGACGAGATTCGCATGAGCACTCCCGACACCACCACGTTGCTGGCGCAGCTGCGCGCTGTCCTCGCTTTGACCAACACCGAAATTCAGGTCGCCGAAACCCGCATAGCTCAAGCCCGGACCGAAGCGGTGCGGCGCGAGCTGTCCGAGAACGCCGACAACGGCCGTGCCCGCGCCGAGGCCATCGAGGCCGCCATCCGCGACCTGGGCAGCGTCCCGGAATTGGTCGGCCCTTTCCTCGGGCGCGCGGCGGCCGCGGTCAAGGCGATGGTCGAACAGGCCCAGCCGTTCGACGAAGCCCTGCTGAGCGACCTCACCCTCGAACACCAACTCCTCGACCGCGCCCGCTACATCAAGGCCCTGGCTACCACCGCCGGTCAACGTCAGGTGGTGGCTCTGGCGGAGCGGTTGATCACCGCGCACTCGGCGACCGTGGACTGGCTGACCACCGTCCTGGCCGAGGACGCCCTCGGCGGGCCGGCGGCACTGCGCCGCACACCGCTGCAGGCGGCCACCGGAACTGCGGTGAAGCTGGTCAACATCCCGGTCACCTGGTCCGCTCGTGGTCTTGACCGGGCACTGGACACCGTCCGCGCGACCCCACCGGCGCTCGGCGAACTGCTCGCCCAAGGTGCGCGCGCGGGTGATGTCGCCGTCAAGACCCTGTCGGCCTCTCGCGACGCCGCCCTCGAGACCGCCGAGCAGGTCACCCGACGCGAAGGCGCCGATGCCGCCGCCGACGCGTTGCGTTCGATCCGTACCACCACCGGCGTCCTCGAACCCGAGGAGTTGCCCATCGACGACTACGACGAGCTGAACGTCACCCAAGCCGTCGCCGCGGTCAAGGACCTCTCCGACTCGGCCGACATTCGAGCGATCGTCGCCTACGAGGAAGCCCACAAGAACCGGCACGGTGTCGTCTCGGCCGCCCAGACGCGGCTCGCGGCGATCGCCCAAGAAATCGCCGGCATCAACTGAACGCCGCCGCCGAGCAGCGACACGCCCCGGCCAGCCGACGATGCCCGCCGCGCTGGTCGGCAACAGCGGCTGAGCATCGACCTGCGAGCAGCATCGCTGTCGGCGCCCACAACTAGAACGCGCCGCAGGCTTGCGCGGCGGCAGGCCGGGCACGGTCGTCCTCGCGCTGACAGGCGGGACGCCCCAACGGCGGCAGGCCGGGGCGTGGTCACCTCCGCGTCAGCACGAGGTGATCCGCGCTTCACTTCGAGCGTGCACTTCAGCCGAGCCTCTTTCGAAGTTCGGTGGTGATGTGCTTCTGACCTTGGTCTGCCGGTGGCGTTGTCTCAGCCGTTGTCATCGACCAGCGTGAAGGAGCCCGTGTAGCCGAAGTAACCACACGATGTCCACGGCTTCCTCAACCGTGGCACCGGGCCGCAGCTCGCCGACCATGCTCAACCGGAACACCGGCGCGGTGATGGCGTCCTGGTGTCGCTGGGTCGCGACGCGCACCACCTTGCCTGCCCTTGCCTGCCTCGGCATTGTGGCGCGGTCGCGAGCACGAGCCGCATGATGTCGCCAAAGGCCTCCCGCATCGAATCGACGGTGGCTGCGTGCTGCGTGCCGCACGACCTCTCCGGATCGATCAACGATCGGCGGTGAATATCGGTTTCCCCCTAGGGTTATGGCCGACGGGCTGGTCCGTCGAGAGGAGTTGCCGATGGATGCCGAACACTTCCTGCCGTTCCGCAAGAGCGCGGTGATATCTCTGTGTACCGACGAACTTCCTGATGCCGAACGCGAGTCGTTCGCGGAGTTCGCTCGTCTGCTGGCGGCTTTGGTGCACTACGAATTTCATGTGCGTGGTGAAAAGGTGCTCGACGCGTATCAGCTGGTCGATCCCGCGGAGGATGAACGGGCCATCCGTGCCGCGACAGCCGAGGATCGGGCGGCGGCGCGGGTGCGGGTGGAGCGGGAGCTGGTCGCGCTGGCCGAGGCGGCGGATTTCACGCGCATCGATGCCGCTGAGATTCAGCGCGCGTTCGCCGAGCACTCCCTGGTGAAGGTGCGGTTGGAGATCGACGAGGAGGACATCGAGACGGCGATGTTCTTTCGACGGGGGGTGTCGCAGCGCACCGAACAGGTGAGGTGGTTGTTCGGTCTGCGGCGGCGCAGCATCGAATTCACCAGCTACGGCAAAGTTCTGGTGTACGTCGCTTTCGCCGAGCGTCCGGAGGCGGTCGTGGATCGCCCCAATGGCGGTGTGCTGCTGAAGCTGTTCCAGAATGTCCCGAGAAACGACCTCGAGATGCTGTATCCGAGCGTTCGGGTGCGGATGCGGCCGCTGGACAAGCTGCTGATCGGGGTGCCCGCGGCGGTCTCCGGAATCGTCGTGGTCGTCACGAAGCTCGTTGCCTCGTTGGGGCCGCTGGTGCTGTTGCTCGCGTTTTGGGCCGGGTTGCGCGAGGAGTCCGTGCCGTTGGATCAGGCCACGCTGGTCACCCTGGGCGCGGGGGTGGCGGCTTTCGGCGGTTACCTGGTTCGGCAGTTCTCCAAGTTCAAGAACCGCAAGATCAAGTTGATGAAGACGCTGTCGGAACACCTTTACTTCAGCAATCTCGACAACGATGCGGGAGTGTTCCATCATCTGCTGGGTGCCGCCGAGGAATCGGAGGTGAAGGAAGCCGTCCTCGCCTACCATTTCCTGCGCACGGCCGACCGCCCGCTCACCGCCGCCGAACTCGATCAACGCGTGGAGGACTGGTTTCGCAGGCAGTGGGGGACGAGCTTCGACTTCCAGATCCGCGACGGCCTGCGCAGACTCCGGGACTGGGAACTGCTCATCGAGCACGAGCACGCCGCACTCGGTGTGCTGCCGCCGGACGAGGCCAGACAGCGGTTGGATCACTACTGGGACAACCTGTTTCGTGTCCGCCCTTCAGGAGACGGCACCGCCGATGCGCGCCGGGCCGCAGTCACCTCCATCTGAAGCGTTCACCGAGACCGGACTTGCTCGCGCAGACATCAGCGCACCGACATCGCTGCCGCTTCTCGTCTTGCTCCCTGTGCTGCCGAACGCGGAGGTTCGATTCGAGGGGCAGTCGGGTGCGTGCTCACCGAGTGGGGATTTCCAGGCCGTTGTCCCGGAGGAAGTCATCTACTACGCGGGTGGCTCGCTCCGGGGTGGAGTCGGATTTGATCACGGTGCTGATTCGCTGGGCTTGCGTGGTGGTCGGTAGGAAGCCGACCAGCAAGGCGGGCAGCAGGAGTCTGCGAGCCAGCAGCTCTTGCGCCGAGGCCACCCAGGGTCGGCGGATGACCGAGACGTTGACGCGGATCGCGTGTTCGTTGCCCGGCGGGACGCCCGGCCGATCGGTCTCCATTGCGGCATAACGAAATCCGTGCTCAAGGTTACATTCCGCACAGTCCATCGGTCCGCGACCGAGCCGATTGCCGCACTCGTCGCAGACGATCCGATCGAGTGCGGCGTCCACGACCCGCCAGTCGTGCCGGTCGGGCTCGGCGGCGACGAGCCGGGCGACCTCGGGCGCGGGTTCGCTCTGCCAGTCGAGGAAGAAGCGCCGCCACTCCTCCTCGACGATATCGTCGACCAGCCGCAGGCAACGATGGCACTGCGGGGCACCCGCGTACTCGTAACCGCGACACTCGACACACCGCACCACAGCGGCACCGACCTCCGGTCTCATACCACCCGATCCTCGTGCGACACGGCCACCGGCACCACCGAATCAAGCAGATCGAGGTGCGACTTCAGCCTCGAGAAGTTCACATCCCTCACATCTGATGCCGCAATGGCCGGCTGTCAGTTCCTCGCGATGCCTGGCGAGCGGGAACACCCGGGGCCGGAGAGCAGGCCGAAACGCACACCGCACCGATGGCGGTAGGCCCCGCCCTAGATCCGTCAGCGACTGCGATGTGGCATCCCGGCATCCGGGTGTCGATCGGGGGTGCGCAGGGGGGCGCCGACGTGGTGGAGGTGTCTCAGTGCCTCGCGGTAAGAGGAGATCAGCCCGGTTTCGTGATAGGGCACGCCGATCTCGGTGCAGTAGTCGCGGACGATCACCTGAGCGTGACGCAGGTTCGGCGTCGGCATGCTCGGGAACAAATGATGCTCGATCTGATAGTTGAGCCCGCCGAGGGCGACGTCGGTCAACGCGCCACCCCGCACGTTGCGGGAGGTCAGCACTTGGCGACGGAGGTAGTCGGGACGGTCGTCGCCGGTCAAGGTCGGCATGCCCTTGTGGTTCGGGGCGAAGATGCAACCCATGTACAGGCCGAAGAGGCCTTGATGCACGGCAAGGAACGCGAACGCTTTGTCGGCGGGCAGAACCGCGAACAGTGCGGCCAGGTACGCGGCGAAGTGGCCGAACAGCAGTGCGCCCTCCATTCCGCGGTGTTTGACCGATCGATTTCTGAGGGCGCGTACGCCGGCCACATGGAGGTTCAGGCCTTCCAGCAACAGCAGGGGGAAGAACAGGAACGCCTGCGTCCTCCCGATGAGACGAGGCAGACCTCGGCTGGACCGTGCCTGCTGTTGTGACCAGAGCAGAATGTCGGGTGCCACATCGGGGTCGAGTTCCTCGTGGTTGGGGTTGGCGTGGTGCCGGGTGTGCTTGTCCTGCCACCAGCCGTAGCCGAGGCCGATGCCGGCGTTGCCGACGAGACGTCCCACCAGTTCCGTCGGCTGCCGTAGCCGGAAGACTTGGCGGTGTGCGACATCGTGCATGACGAGTGCGATCTGAGCGAACGTCACGGCCATGAACCCCGCGACCAGCAGCGTCCACCACGAATCGCCGATGAGGACGAACGCCGCCCACCCGGCTGCGAACGCGACGCCGACGAGGCTCAGCCGGACGGCGTAGTAGACGGGACGCCGGTTCATCAGCCCCGCGGCGGAGATCCGGCGCAACAGACGGGCGTAATCACCGTCGGCGCCGCGCTGCGGTGACCGTGGAGATGACTCGGGGACCAAGGCAGGTGTCGTCATAGATCTTCCTGAGAGCTTGAGTCGGGGACGCCATCTCCGTCCGTCGACGATGCCGGCCGGTCGATGTCGGAGCGGGGCGCCGATTTCGATATCTCGAAGCTATCGGCCGGATTCTCGTCAGCCGTAACCCTCTGGTATTACATGGAATCGAACTGCGGTGTGATATTCGGTGCCCACCGCGGATCGAGGCGGCCGGTCGGCACGCTCACCCCCTCCAGGAAGGGTGGTGACCTAGATCACAGTCCAATTCTGTCAGGTTTCGCGCCGCTATCCGGTTCAGGAAGCGAACACCATCCAGACAGGAGTGAGACCATGAAACACCGCATCGTCGTTCTCGGCGCCGGATACGCCGGAGCCAACGCGGCCGGGCGCCTCGCCAAGCGGCTGCACCCCGCGGATGTCGAGATCACCCTCGTCAACGCCGACCCGGAGTTCGTCGAGCGCGTCCGTATGCACCAGCTGGCCGCAGGTCAGGAGCTGAAAAGCCGCGTGCTGACCGACGTCTTCGCGGACACCGGCGTGCGGGTGGTGTCGGCCCGGGTGGCCGCGGTCGATGCCGACCGCAAGACCGTCGACATCGTCGCCGCCGATGGCTCGCGGTCGATCGCCTACGACACTCTCGTCTACGCCCTCGGCAGCGCCGCCGCCGACTGTGGCGTGCCCGGTGTGGCCGAACACGCCTACGACATCGCCGGCAAGCAGTCCGCACTGCGGCTGCGCGAGCGGCTGGCGAGCCTGGGCGCGGGTGCGACCGTGCTGGTCGCCGGTGGTGGTCTCACCGGAATCGAGGCCGCCACCGAAATCGCCGAAGCCCGGCCGGACCTCGAGGTCGCCCTCGCTGCTCGCGGTGGCCTCGGCGACTGGCTGAGCGAGAAGGCCCAACAGCATCTGCGCAAAGCGTTCGACCGGCTCGGCATCACTGTGCACGAGCACACCGACATCGCCCGCGTCGAGCGGACGGGCGCCCAGACCGCCGACAGCCGCACGATCCCGGCCCGAATCACCGTGTGGACAGCCGGTTTCGCCGTCCACCCGATCGCCGCGGCCACCACCCTGCAGGTGTCGGCGACGGGGCAGATCGTCGTCGACGACACGATGCGGTCGGTGTCGCACCCCGACGTCTACGCCGTTGGCGACGCCGCGCTCGCCCCCGGGGCGAACGGCGATCCGCTGCGCATGTCCTGCGCCTCGGGTGTCCCTTCGGCTTATCACGCCGCCGACGCCATCGCCGCACGTCTGACCGGTCGCAAGATCCCCCGCAATTCGATCGGCTACACCGCCCAGTGCATCAGCCTCGGCCGCCGCGACGCTGTGGTCCAGTGGGTCACCCCCGACGATCAGCCCAAGCCTTCAGCTCTCACCGGTAGGGCGGCCGCGCGAGTCAAGGAGTTCATCTGCAAGAGCGCGGCCTGGAGCATTTCGCACCCGACTTCGATGCTCCCGTCCCGCCGCCGTCACATCGCCACCGCCGAGCCGACCCGCGCCCTCAACGCGTGACGCCGCGCCCTCTGCGGGCCGTGTCGGACGGGACGAGCCGACACTGCCCGCCCTACTTCCGCCGCAGCCCTCGAAGATCCCACTCGGCCGTGGTCTCGACCGGCCGAGTCGGACGGCCGGCCAAGATTTCGCGGCTACGCAATCGCACGGCAACCCATCAGGTGCGCGTGCGATGCCTCGCACCCGATGGGTTGCCCGCCGGTCCGGCTTCATCGGCCACGTTCACCAGCATTCGCTGTCCGGGAGTCCGCTGGCGATGCTCAGCACCTCGGCGATCTCGGTATAGGCCTGTCTGGGGAGCGACCGAAAAGCGGGCCCTATGCGGCCGTTCCGCGCGCGGAATGAGCGCGCGGCTTGGCGCGCGACTGCCCTTGCGCCGCATTGCCGTTGCGACGGCCGCTGCCTTGGCGCGGTCCGCCACTGCTCCTGCGGGGTCCGCCATTGCCTTGGCGCGGTCCGCCACTGCTGCGATACGGTCCGCCGCTGCTGCGGCGGTCGTCTTCACGTGCCGCCCGATCGCTGTAGGAGGGCGCGACGAATGGGGCAGTCGTGCCGACGAGCTCGGCCACCACGGGCGAATCGGCGGTGACCCGTTGCGGGGTCACCGTGATCTTGGCCTTGCGCATGAGGTCGGCCAGGTCGCGTCGTTCGCCGGGCAGCACCAGGGTGATCACTTCACCGGAGTTGCCCGCCCGCGCGGTACGGCCCGAACGGTGCAGGTAGGCCTTGTGTTCCGCGGGCGGGTCAACGTGCACGACCAGCTCGACACCGTCGACGTGCACGCCGCGCGCGGCCACATCGGTGGCCACCAGCACCAGGGCATCACCGGCGGCGAAGACCGCGAGGTTGCGGTCGCGGGCGCCCTGCGAGAGGTTGCCGTGCAGATCGACGGCCGGGATTCCGGCGAGGGTCAGCTGCTTGGCCAGTTTGCGAGCCTGATGCTTGGTGCGCATGAACAGGATTCGCCGACCCGAGCCCGAGGCGAGCCGATGCACGAGCTCGCGTTTGGCTTCGACGCTCGCGGTCTCGAAAACATGATGGGTCATGGCGGCGACCGGGGAGTTCGCCTCGTCGACGGAATGCAGCTTGGCATCCGGCAGGAAGCGGCTGACCAGCTTGTTGACGCCGTTGTCCAGGGTGGCCGAGAACAGCAGGCGCTGACCGGCCTTCGGGGTGGCCGCGAGAATGCGGGTCACACCTGGCAGGAACCCGAGGTCGGCCATGTGGTCGGCCTCGTCGATAACGGTGACCTCGACGGCATCCAGGGAGATCAGACGTTGGTTCATCAGATCCTCGAGCCGGCCGGGGCAGGCGACGACAATGTCGACACCGGCGCGCAGCGCCCGCACCTGCCGGTTCTGCGGGACCCCACCGAAAATCGTGGTGACGGTCATGCGATAGGCCGCGGCGAGGGGTTCCAGCGCGGCCGCGATCTGGGTGGCCAATTCCCGAGTCGGCGCCAGCACCAGGCCGGTCGGTCGGCTCGGTGCGCGTCTACCGGCGAGACCGCCGCCGAGACGGTTGACCATCGGAATGGCGAAAGCGAGCGTCTTGCCGCTGCCGGTCCGGCCACGGCCCAGCACGTCGCGTCCGGCCAGCGAATCGGGCAGGGTGTCGGACTGGATCGGAAAAGGTTCGGTGATCTGGGCGCGAGTCAACGCCTTCACCAGCGGTGCGCTCACGCCGAGCGCGGCAAAAGAGATGTCAGCAGAACTCATATGTGTTGCGGTGCCTTTCGGGCATCAGGTGGTGCCCGGGCCGTCTGCGGACCTTGCGGGTCCGCGCCGGGGGCACGAAATGGCGAGATTGCCGATGGGCAAAATCGATCGCCGTAATAAGAGCGGATGCGGCAAGCGCTGGTTGCGAAGCGAATGCGATCTACGACGCTTGGCGTGACAAGTCACGCACCTGATCGACAATAGCCTGTGATGGGGTGGTTCGTACTCATCGGGTGAGGTTTCTCGCATCTGGCCACGGCTGGGCAGCCGAACTCCTACTCGCCCGCCCCGTGACAGCGGACCCTCGGACACGCCGTCGCCGAGCGCGTACGGTGCCCGACCTCGCTGCCATCCCGGTGGCAGTCGAACTCCGCATCGCAGGCCGGGCCCGCACGCAGAGGCGCTGTCGTAGGACCCGGCGGATCAGGACGGCTTGGTATCAGTGCCCCCGCTGATCAGTGAGAGCGAGGCCTTCCTTGGCCTTGACCCGCCGGTGCTCCAGCAGTATCCACGCGATGCCTGAGCCGACCAGCGTCGTAGCGGCGATGGCACCGACAACGGCCCACCCGGCGAATCCGTAGCCGGCTGCGGTCAGAGTCAAGGCCGAAGCGACGATCCCCAGCACGCACAGGACAATCCCGGGGATGTTGTAGCCATCTTCGATCCCCTCCCCGGCATGGCTTCTGGTCGTGCGGCTGTGATCCGGAACCTCGCCGCGGGTCTGGCTGCGGCGATGGTGTGCCGGAACCAGGTGCTGGTTCGAGACGGTCATCGGGCTACCTCCACTTGCTCGCGTGTGCGGCCATGGTGCCGACGGGCTACCCGTGATCCGGACCAGTAAACTCCGGGCACTCGGTCTCATCGACCGGCGTCAGAATTCAGTGTGGCCGTCGACTTGTGGTGGGTCGCGGTGTGGGCAGGAAATCTACGGGGCGACGAGTTGGGCGGCGAGGGGCTGGGTCGACATCGCTGGCATTCAAACCCCCGGACGACGAGAAGGCCTGTTACGGCGGAGTCCTCGACGCCGACGTGGTCTGGGTCGACGGGTGTGCGGCGATCAGCCGGTAGCGGAAGGCGAATCGAGCTCGGCGAGATCGGCTGCGACTCCCTTTGGTTCATCGACACAGCATGGGCCTGCGAACCGCGATCCGGAATCAAGTGCGATCAATCGACCTTGACCTGAAGTCGACTTCAGCTGACATAGTCGCGGTACGGATCTCGACCGTGTCGAAAAGAGGTAGATCGTCGTGACTTCGCCATTGAAGGTGGCCATCGTCGGAGGGGGCATAGGTGGTGTCAGTGCAGCGCTCGCGGTGCGGCGTGCCGGGCATGAGGTGGTGTGTTTCGAACGGTCCAGCGAACTCGGCGAGGCGGGAGCTGGAATCCAGATCGGGCCGAACGCCTCACGGCTACTGCACCGCCTCGGGTTGTCCCACGCGCTCGCCGCCGTGGCCGTCGAGCCGGCCCGCGTGCAAATTCGCCGGTGGAATTCGGGAAAGATCATCAAGGAAATAGACGCCGGTGGTCATGTTGCCGCGATCTATGGTGCCCCGTACTACACAGTGCACCGCGCCGATCTGCACCGAGTGCTCGTCGATGCCCTACCTGGCGGAGTCATTCGTACCGGCCTTCGCTGTGTCGGCGTGGACCAGGACGACGACGGGGTGAGTCTCCGATTCGACGACGGCTCTGGTCATCGTGCGGACGTCGTTATCGGCGCCGACGGTCTCGGCTCCGAGCTTCGCCGGCTCCTCCATTCCGGCGCAGCGCGTTTCTCCGGGAAGGCCGCCTGGCGCGTCCTGGTCCCCGTCGATTCCGTCGCGCACCTGGCCGAGCCGCCCATGACGCGGATGTGGCTCGGGCCGGGCAAACATGTTGTCTGCTATCCGATCTCCGCGGGCAGTCTGCTCAACCTGGCCGCGGCGGTGCCCGCCCCGGACGCGGACATCGAATCCTGGACTCGCGAGGGCCCGGTCGATGAATTCGCCGCCGCGATGGCGGGCTGGGATCCCGATCTGCACACGATCCTCGCGGCCGCGACGACGACTCTTCGGCTGCCCCTTTTCGACCGGCCACCCCTCGAGAAGATCGGACTGGGACGGGTAACCCTGCTCGGCGACGCCGCGCACCCCATGCTGCCCTTCTTCGCCCAAGGTGCGGCCCAAGCGATCGAGGACGCCTGGGTGCTGGGCCGCAGCCTCGACGGGGTGAGCAGGGCCGGCGTGCCGGACGCGCTTCGTCGATATGAGCGAGCCCGGCACGCCCGCACCGCCACCGTCCAGCAACGATCCATCCGTAACGGTGATCTGTTCCAGTTGCCGGACGGCATCAGGCAGCGGGCTCGCGACGTGGTCATGCGCGGGTTCACCCTCAACCGGTTCGATTGGCTCTACGGCTACGACGCCGATCGTGCCGTGGCAGCAGGTGCTCGACTCCCCGGCCGGTCATGATGACTACGGGCGCCCCTTCCGCCCGTCGATGGATAGTTCGGTCAGTGCTTCGGAGCGTCGCTCAGGCTGCCGCGGCGTCCGCGGTGCGTGATCACAGGAACGGTCGCCGACAGACTTCAGGTACCTGTCGATCTCCTCGGCAAGGTATGGGCATCCGTCGATCGGGTCATCGCGCTGGCATGTCAACGTGTGGGACAGGTAGGCCTGGGCCGCCTGCAACCGAAGCTGCTGCTCCTCGCAGGCGGCCAGGCGCGCCCGGACAACCTGCCGCCACCCTCCCGAGTGGTGTTCGCCGCTCAGCACCGTGCGCATCTCATCAAGACTCATCAGCGCTGTCTGCTGCAACAGATGGATCAACGCGATCCGCCGTACGCCCGCCGCGTCGTACCGCCGCCGCACGGACTCATGAGCAATAGGCACCAGCAGGCCCTGCTTTTCCCACCACCGCAGCGCGGGCACCGCCACGCCGAACCGCCTGGCCACCTCGCCGATCGAGAACGTTACCGGCTCCTGAGCAGACCTTGGCATGAAGCCGACTTCAGCGATCCAGCGCCTCCAGTCGCGAGGCCTGGTCGAAGGTGTTCGACGCACGCACGATCGCCGCGCGGTCGAGTTGCGTTCCACGCTGGCGGGGATGCGCTGCTGCGGGAGGCCGAGGAGATGATCGCGTCCGTGCTCGGCGAGGTCGGTTATCCGATCGACGCGGTCGTCGAGTTGCGCGACCAGGTCAACGCTCGGTGAACGCTGGGACGCGGTGGCTCATTCAACAGTCACGGTGGCATCCGGTGACGTCGCTGTGATCGTCGGTGAAGGGCACTGGGCAGCGCGGGCTTTCACTGCACGCGATCAGGTCGTCGCATCCGGCCGCGATCGCGGCGCGCAGGGTGTCGCGCACCGCGGTCAGCTCGGCGAGCTTCGCGTCGATCTCCGCCAGTTTCGCCGTCGCGCGGGCTTGCAACCCGGCGTCGGCGCGTCGGCGCCCGATCCGGGTGAGGTCGAGCAGTTCGGCGATCTCTTCGAGGGTGAACCCGAGCCGCTGGGCGGCCTTGATCACCCGCAACACCGTCAGCGCTTCCTGCGGATACAGCCGGTGTCCGCCCAGTGACCGCTCCGGTTCGGCGAGCAGCCCACGGCGCTCGTAGTACCGCAGCGTTTGGGTATTCACCCCGGCGGCCGCGGCAAGCCGGCTGGTGCGCAACCCGGTCAACGCCGGTCCCCGCCGATCGCGGCATCGACCCGCACCGCGAGCGCGTCGAGGACCTCGACCTGGTTGCCGGGCACCTCGATGCGCATCACCAGCCCATCGATGGTGGAGTCGAAGGTGAAGGCGAAGAAAGAACAGCAGGCGGACTCGCGGGCGGCAAGATCGCGGGCGGTGGGTTCGGCGTCGGCGTCCAGCAGCAGATCCAGCCGTGTGCGGGTCGGCTGGCGCGCGCGCCGCGCGAACTCGGCGAAGAAGCGGTCGAACTCCGCGACCCGAACCGGTTGCTCGGCGGTGGGCAGGGTGCAGGAGTCCGGCACCCGATCGCCGGGAGAAGGCGTGATCATCGTCATGACCTGACGGTAAGCCTGTACCTGGGTACCGGATGCAACCCGAACAGAACAGTCCGTGCACTCTGTTCGCCCACTGTTCGCTTGCGATCCAGTATTGATATCGATCAATATAGGTCCATGTCGAAGTCGCAGCTTCCGATCGTTCCCGTACAGGCGTGTACGGCCGCGCCGATCGTGCGCCAACCGTTGCCCGCGCAGACCGCCGCCGAGCTGGCGGGGGTGTTCAAGGCGCTGTCGGACCCGGTGCGGCTGCGGCTGCTGAGCGCGATCGCCTCGCGCGAAGGGCAGGAAGCGTGCGTGTGCGATCTGTCCGAGGGCATCGACCTGACGCAGCCGACGATCTCACATCATTTGAAGGTGCTGCGCGAGGCCGGGCTGCTGGCCAGCGAGCGCCGCGCCTCCTGGGTCTATTACCGGGTGATCCCCGAGGCGCTGCAACGGTTGTCGGATGTGCTGCTGGTCGAAAGCGGCGCCGCCGCGGGGGTGCACGCGTGAGCGCCGCCACCACAACACGCGACCATGCCGTGGTGGCGAAGCTGTCGACGCTGGATCGGTTCCTGCCGGTGTGGATCGGTGTCGCGATGGCCGCGGGCCTGCTGCTGGGACGGATGATCCCCGGCCTGGGGGACGGGTTGAGCGCGGTGGAGATCGATGGCATTTCGCTGCCGATCGCGCTCGGGCTGCTGATCATGATGTACCCCGTTTTGGCGAAGGTGCGCTATGACCGGCTCGACACCGTCACCGGCGACCGCAAGCTGCTGATCGGGTCGCTGGTGTCGAATTGGGTGCTGGGTCCAGCGCTGATGTTCGCTCTGGCATGGCTGTTGCTGCCGGACCTGCCGGAGTACCGCACCGGGTTGATCATCGTCGGGTTGGCGCGCTGCATCGCGATGGTCATCATCTGGAACGATCTGGCTTGTGGCGACCGCGAAGCCGCCGCCGTGCTGGTGGCGTTGAACTCGGTGTTCCAGGTGCTGATGTTCGCGGTGCTGGGCTGGTTCTACCTGTCGGTGCTGCCCGGCTGGCTCGGGTGGCAGCAGACCACGATCGACACCTCGCCGTGGCAGATCGCGAAATCGGTGCTGATCTTCCTTGGCATCCCCCTGCTGGCGGGTTACCTGACCCGCCGCTACGGCGAACGCGCCAAAGGCCGCGCTTGGTATGAATCCACACTGCTGCCCCGCATCGGGCCGTGGGCGCTGTACGGGCTGCTGTTCACGATCGTGATCCTGTTCGCCCTGCAAGGCGAACAAATCGCCTCCCAACCCCTCGACGTCGTGCGCATCGCGATCCCGCTGCTGGCCTACTTCGCCATCATGTGGGGCGGCGGCTACCTCTTCGGCGCTGTGATGGGCTTGGGCTACGAACGCACCACCACACTGGCGTTCACCGCGGCGGGCAACAACTTCGAACTCGCCATCGCCGTCGCCATCGCCACCTACGGCGCCACCTCCGGCCAAGCCCTCGCCGGAGTCGTCGGACCCCTGATCGAAGTCCCCGTCCTCGTCGGGCTGGTGTACGTCTCCCTGGCACTACGCACACGCTTCCGTCTCACCACCCCCGCCGCACCCACACCTGCCGACTCGACGCAGGAAAAGGTGCTCGAGCGATGAGCGTGACCCGCGCACTGCTGTTGGTGCCGACCGTATCCGACATCTCCACCAGCTGAAAGGCCATTGATTCATGGCATCCAAGCCCACTGTTCTGTTCGTCTGCGTCCATAACGCCGGCCGCTCCCAGATGGCCGCAGGCTTCCTCGCCCACCTCGCCGGAGACGAGATCGAAGTTCGCTCAGCAGGTAGTGCACCCGCCGAATCCATTAATCCGGCCGCGGTCGAGGCCATGCGCGAGATCGGCATCGATATCTCCGACCGATCGCCCAAGATTCTCACTTTCGACGCCGTGGAAGCCTCCGATGTCGTCATCACGATGGGCTGCGGCGACACCTGCCCGGTATTTCCAGGGGTGAGCTACCGGGATTGGGTGCTCGAGGACCCCGCGGGCAAGGGTGTCGAGTCGGTGCGCCCGATTCGGGATGAGATCAAGACTCTCGTCGAGGAACTCGTCGCCGAACTTCTGCCCGCGCACACCTGACCACGAAACCGTTCGCCGGGCCGCAGCCTCGCCTGTGGGTCGGTACGCGCCATGGCCACCGATCGGGAACGGTCATCGAGAGAACACCGAGCGGGCGAGCCTCGCCTTTCACCCGGGTTTAGAGCCTCGATTCCCGGGTACGGCGAGCGCGTCCGACCAGGAAGAAGGTGCACGATGGCTGCGATGGCGCGTGAAATTCCACCTGTCGAGGCGACGCGGCCGTACCCCGCGCGAGTCGGGCCGAAAGGCTCGTTCCTGTGGAAAATGGTCACCACCACCGACCCCAAAGTGCTCGGAATCCTGTATCTCACCTCGGCGACCGGGTTCTTTCTGATCGGCGGCTTGATGGCGCTGCTGATGCGCGGAGAACTCGCCGCGCCCGGACTGCAATTCCTCTCGCCCGAACAATACAATCAGCTGTTCACCATGCACGGCACCATCATGCTGCTGTTCTACGCGACACCGGTCGTCTTCGGTTTCGCCAACGCCATTCTGCCGTTGCAGATCGGCGCTCCGGACGTGGCGTTCCCCCGGCTGAACGCGTTCAGCTACTGGCTGTATCTGTTCGGGGCTAGCATGGCCACCGCGGGTTTTATCACTCCGGGCGGCGCGGCTGATTTCGGGTGGACCGCTTATACCCCGCTCAGCTTGTCCGAGCACGCGCCGGGAGTGGGCGCGGATCTGTGGATCATGGGTCTCGCCGTCTCCGGTCTCGGCACCATCCTCGGCGCGGTCAACATGACGACCACGGTGATCTGCCTGCGTGCGCCGGGGATGACGATGTTCCGGATGCCCATTTTCACCTGGAACATCCTGGTTACGAGCATCCTGGTGCTCTTGGCCTTCCCGATCCTCACCGCGGCGCTGATGGCGCTGGCCTATGACCGGCATCTGGGTGGTCACATCTACGATCCGGGCACCGGGGGCACGATCCTGTGGCAGCACCTGTTCTGGTTCTTCGGGCATCCCGAGGTGTACATCATCGCGTTGCCGTTCTTCGGCATCGTCACCGAGGTGATTCCGGTGTTCAGCCGCAAACCCATCTTCGGCTACACCGCCCTGGTCTACGCCACCCTGGCCATCGGCGCTTTGTCGGTGGCGGTGTGGGCGCACCACATGTACGCCACCGGCGCGGTCCTGTTGCCGTACTTCTCGCTGATGACCTTCTTGATCGCCGTACCGACCGGGGTGAAATTCTTCAACTGGATCGGCACCATGTGGCGGGGCCAGTTGACCTTCGAGACACCGATGCTGTTCTCGGTCGGGTTCATCGTGACATTCCTGCTCGGCGGCCTGTCCGGCGTCATCCTGGCCAGCCCGCCGCTGGATTTCCACGTGCACGACACCTATTTCGTCGTCGCCCACTTCCACTACGTGTTGTTCGGCACCATCGTGTTCGCCACCTTCGCGGGCATCTACTTCTGGTTCCCCAAACTCACCGGCCGCTTCCTCGACGAGCGGCTCGGCAGAATCCATTTCTGGACCACCCTGATCGGATTCCACCTGACGTTCCTGATCCAGCACTGGCTCGGCAGCATGGGAATGCCTCGCCGCTACGCGGACTACCTACCCGACGACGGATTCACCGCGCTCAATGCCGTGTCCACGATCGGCTCTTTCCTGCTCGGCGTCTCCATGCTCACCTTCGTGTGGAACGTGTTCAAGAGCTGGCGATACGGCGAGGTCGTGACCGTCGATGATCCGTGGGGCCAAGGCAACTCCCTGGAATGGGCGACCACCTCACCACCACCGCGGCACAACTTCTACGAACTGCCGCGCATCCGCTCCGAACGCCCGGCCTTCGAACTGCACTATCCCCATATGTCCGAACGCATGCGCACCGAAGCCCACGCAGGCCGCACCACCCACGTCGCTCACGCTGTGGTCGCGGCAGCGGACCGGCAAGCCGACGTCGACGAGAGGCCGGCATCCGACCAACAATGAGCAGCCGATCCGCGCGGCTGGCTGCGGTGCAGACCGGTTGCGAGTATGGCCGGAAATCTCGATATCGCGTCCGTATCTCTCCTCCGGCCTGCGCGTTCGCCGCCATAGGCTCGAGCGCATGGACAGCCACTACGACGTGCTCGTCATCGGGTCCGGCTTCGGCGGCAGCGTTGCCGCCCTGCGGTTGACCGAGAAGGGATACCGGGTCGGCGTGCTGGAGGCCGGTCGCCGATTCGCCGACGACGAGTACGCGAAGAACTCCTGGCATCTGCGCGAGTACCTGTGGGCGCCGAAATTCGGCTGCTACGGCATCCAGCGGATGACGCTGCTCAACGACACTTTCGTCATGAGCGGGACAGGGGTCGGGGGCGGGTCGCTGGTGTACGCCAACACGCTGTACGAGCCGCCGGAGAAGTTCTACCGCGACAAGCAGTGGGCGCACATCACCGATTGGCGCTCCGAGCTGGCGCCGTGCTACGACCAGGCCAGACGAATGCTCGGCGTCACGCAGAATCCGGCGACCACTCCGACCGACCGGATTCTGCGTTCGGTGGCGCAGGACATGGGCATCGGCCATACCTACCGCCGCACGCCGGTGGGTGTGTTGTTCGCCGACAACGATTCCCGCCCCGGCCAGCAGATCGCAGACCCGTATTTCGGCGGAGCCGGACCGGCGCGCTCGACCTGCACGCACTGCGGCGAGTGCATGACCGGTTGCCGGCACGGCGCGAAGAACACGCTGGTGAAGAACTACCTCTATCTGGCCGAAAAGGCCGGGGCCACAGTGCACCCGTTGACGACGGCGACGGACGTGCGGCCGCGGCCTGCGGGCGGCTACGAAGTACGGACGGTGCGCACCGGGCGATGGGTCCGCAAGGCGAAGCAGACGTTCACCGCGGACCAGGTGATCTTCGCGGCGGCCGCGCTGGGCACCCAAAAACTGCTGCACCGGCTGCGTGACAGCGGCAGCCTGCCGCATGTCTCGCCGCGGCTGGGGCATCTTGCCCGCACCAACTCCGAAGCGGTGCTCGGCGCGCGCTCTCTGCGCAGGGACGCCGACTTCACCAAAGGTGTCGCGATCACCTCATCGATCCACCCCAATGATCACACCCACATCGAGCCGGTCCGCTACGGCAAGGACAGCAACGCGATGAGTTTGCTGACCACCGTGCTGGTGGACGCTCAGGAAGGCAGGGCGCGCTGGTTGCTGGGAGTGAAGGAACTGATCGCGCAACGCCGCCATCTTATTCGGCTGCACAGTCCGCGACGCTGGTCAGAACGCATGATCGGCGTGCTCGTCATGCAGAACGTCGACAACTCGATCGTGACCTACACCAAGCGCGGCTTGTTCGGCAGGCGAATGACGACCAAGCCGGGGGAGGGCGTCGCGCCGCCGACCTGGATTCCGGAAGGCCACGAGGTCACCAGGCGGATCGCCGAGAAGATCGGCGGCCTTCCGCAGGGGGCCTGGACGGAGCTGGTGAACATCCCGATCACGGGTCACTTCATCGGCGGCTGCGCCATCGGCGACTCGGCCGAGACCGGCGTCGTGGACCCGTATCACCGCGTCTACGGTCACCCCGGCCTGCACATCACCGACGGCTCGACCATTTCGGCGAACCTGGGCGTGAATCCCTCCCTGACCATCACCGCCCAAGCCGAACGCGCCATGTCGTTGTGGCCGAACAAGGGCGAGGACGACCCGCGCCCGCCCCTCGGGGACGCCTACCGCCGACTCGCGCCGATCGAACCGAAGAACCCCGTGGTGCCGGTCGCCGCGCCCGGCGCACTGCGACTGCCGATCACCCCGGTCTGAGCGGGCGGAAAACCGGTCGCGTGCGGGCGGGCCCGATGACAGGATCGGGTCGTGCCCGGTCATGTCACCCTCGAACCGCTCCATGAAGACCTGCTGACCGATCTGCTGCGCACCGCGGTGGCGGACGCGGAGCCAGGCGAAGTGATGCCGGTCGAAGGACCCGATACGAGCTGGAATGCCGACCGGGAGGCGAGCTTCCGGAAGTTCCATCGAAGCCGGGCGCTGGCGAGTCCGCCGGTCGAATCGACCTATTGCGTATGCGCGGACGGTGAGGTGGTCGGGGCTGCGCGCCTGTGTCCGCTCCCCACCGCGAAGGGTGCAGCGGAGGCGGGCGTATGGATCGGCCGCTCCCGCCGGGGATCGGGCGTCGGAACGGCGGTGCTCACCGCATTGATCCAGCGCGCGACCGTCGAGGGCTACTCGCGAATCTTCGTGAGCACCACAGCGGACAACACGGCGGTGCTGCGCATGCTCACCGCCCGCGGGATCGGATACACCGTGAACGACGATGCGGTCACCGCTTGGGTGAGCTGCCGTTGAGCTATCGCGCCGCGCTACTCGGCCTTGCCGGAGTCAGGGCCCGCGAACACGCCACGGCGCAGGCGCGGCAAAATGACACCGTGCGCATCTTCCTGGCCGGTGCGACCGGCGTGATCGGTGTCCGCTTGCTTCCGCTGCTGATCGAGGCGGGGCACGAGGTGGCGGGGATGACCCGGTCGGCGGCGAAGGCCGACCAGGTGCGGGCGGCGGGCGCCGAGCCGGTGGTGTGCGATGTCTACGACGTGGAAGCTGTGATCGCCGCGGTGGCCGGGTTCGGAGCCGACATGGTGATGCATCAGCTCACGGATCTGCCGGACGACGCGGCATTGCTGCCGGAGCGGGCCGAGGCGAACGCGCGCATCCGCACCGAGGGCACCCGGAACTTGATCGCCGCCGCGCGGGCAGCGGGGGCCAAACGCTTTCTCGCGCAGAGCATCGCGTGGGAGCCGCCCGCGGGCCGGGGTGCGGTGATCCAGGAGCACGAAGCGGCCGTGCTGGACTTCGACGGTGTGGTGGTGAAGTACGGCCAGTTCTACGGGCCGGGCACCTATTTCGAGACCGAACTGCCCCCGCACCCGCGCGTGCACGTCGACGACGCCGCGGAGCGGACGATTCCGCTGCTCGACGCGTCGAGCGGTGTGGTGATCGTCGCCGACGCTTCCTGACGCGGGTCAGGAGGCGCAGGGGCCGGTGTCGACGGGCCGGTCGGATCGCCATGCGTGGTCGAGTCGATCGAGGACCTCCGGCAGGCTCGTGGCGAACCCGACGTTGCTGTCGTTCTCGTCGACACCGAACACGATGCCCAGCACGCGCCCGTCGCGGTCGACCAGCGGCCCGCCCGAATTGCCGTGCTGGATCGAACCGTCCAGGGTGTAGATCTCGCGTTCTCCCAGACCGGTGCGGTAGATGTCGCGCACCTGGCGCGCGGCCCGGCTGCGCACCCGGGTGGCGGACGCGGTGTAGGACCCGCCCCTGGGATAGCCGAGCGCGATCGCGTCGGCCCCGGGCCCGGCGGGTTCGGGCGCGACGGTCAGGGCTGGTGCGCCGAGGCCGGGGACGGCGAGCACCGCGATGTCCATGATCGGATCGAACTGCACGACCGTCGCGGGGAGCGGTCCCGTCGCCGCGTCGACGGACACTTTGCCGGCTCCGGCGACGACGTGAGCGTTGGTCAGCACTCGTTCCGCGGCGATGACGAATCCGGAACCGGATTGGCGTATTCCGCAGGTCGGTGCCAGGTCTTGGATACGAAGGACACTGGGCCGCAGTTCGGCGGGCATCGGTCCCTCGACGATGCGGGGATCGACCGGCGCGAGCGGGCGGGCGAGCCCGGCGTCCCTGATCGGGCCGGTGAGCACCTCGGACAAGCCGGTCAGCCAGAACGGCGCCACGCTGTCGACGGTCCGCACCGTCGCCGAATGACGCACCAAGGCGGCGGATTCCATTGGCGCGGTGAACAACCACACCACCAGGGGGACCGCGAGCGCATGGGTGAGGCATCCGAAGAGAGCGTCCGCGCGTCGTGCGACGGGAGCGGAGACCCCGGCGCGCGCGGCGCATCCGGCCCGGTGCCCGGCGACCGCGCCGAAGGCGACCAATCCGACGATCACCGTCAGCACCAGCAATAGCCGCACGGCGCCCGGAGCCAGCTGGCCGAGGGCCGTCGCCGAGAGCGCCGCACCGAGGATGGCTCCGGCCAAGGCGCCGGCGAAACCGGGCAGCCCCACGATCGCGCCGCGGCGCCAGCCCAGCACCGCGGCGGCCACGAGGATGCCGAGCACGGCGAGATCCAGCCAGTTCGGCACGGTCAACGCCACACTCCCGTCGCTGATGAGGAAGACGGCGACGCACTCGTCGCCGGCCGTCCCGCCGCCGCCCGGCTATAACCCGGCTAGCGAGTCGGCAACGGTCGAGCCGCTAATCTAATCAGCGATTCGAGCTGCGGCAACCACGTCGCGCTAGGCCGTGGGCTGGGTCGCCAGCGCCCGCCGGGCATACGCGCGCACATCGGCGTCGGTGTCATCGATCGCGGTGCGCAGCGCGTCGTGCGCTGCCGGTAGGTCCGGCCACGCCGACAGCGACAGCACCGCCGCCTTGCGGACGTCGAGATGCGGATCGTGCAGGGCCGCGGCCAGGACAGCCACCGCGAGATCCGGGTCGGCGCCGGCGAGCCCGCGCGCCGCGCCCACCCGGATCTGCCAGGCCGAGTGGCCAACCGCGGTCTCCAGCGCCGTGACGTCGGTTGGCTCGGCGCCCAGCTGTGCGAACGCGGTCAGAGCCGCGGCGCGCACCAGCGGATCCGGGTCGGCGGCGAGACGGCGGATCACCTCTGTTCCGCCGTCGCCGATGGCGGCAAGGCCGTGGGCGACCGCGATCCGCACTTCTCGGTTGTCGTCCGCGGCGAGCGTGGCCACTCCGGTGCGATCGTTCAGCGAGACCAGCGCGCGGACCGCCTCGATGCGGACGCGATGATCCACGTCGGCCAGGGCCGCGCGATACCGCGCGGCATCGCCCGCCCGCAGCGCGCGCAACAGGTCGATCACGGTGGCCCGCACGACGGGATCACTCGAATCGAGCCGGTCGGCGAGCCCGGCCGCCGAGGGCAGGACCTCCACGAGTTCACGCAGGCCTGCCGCGGCGACGCGCCGCACCGAGGCCGCCTCGTCATCCAGGGCGTCGGCCAAGGCGGTCGCGAAGCCCTCCGGTGTGTGCTCGGTCAGCACCGAGATCGCCGCGGCCCGAACGCCCGCGTCCGGATCCGTCAGATAGGACGACAGATGCGCCACGGTGGGTTCGTCGAGCGCGAGCAGCTCGACGATTCTCGGCGACGGGGGAGTGGCGGGCTGCGCCGAAGTGCCGGATCCGGCGCGATCCTGCTCAACGGCGGCGGTGTGCGGCGCACGGCCTGCGATCAGGTGCGGTTGGTGCACCGTGACGGCGTCGGCATCGGCCGAGGGCAGGTCGTCGAGCCCGGGAACCGGAACCAGATACGGCGCCACCGGCCGCTTCAGGAACGCCATGGTTCCGTCGGGGTTCTTGCGCAGGTTCAGGTGGTATCGCCATTCGACGTCATCGCGTTCGGGTAGGTCGGCGCGCTCGTGGTAGAGGCCCCAACGGGATTCGGTTCTGGTCAGTGAGCTGCGGGCGGCCATTTCGGCGCAGTCGCGGATGAACGACACCTCCACCGCGCGCATCAGCTCGTGCGGGGTGCGCGCGCCGATGCCCTCGACCTCTTCGCGCATCCGGTCGAAGGTCTCCACCGCGATGGCCAGCTTGGTGGCCGTCTTGGGCGGCGCCACATAGTCGTTCACGAATCGGCGCAGCTTGTATTCGACCTGCGGCTGCGGCGGCCCGTCCGGGTGGCGCAGCGGCCGGTAGATCAGCTCGTGCGCCGCGGCCAGCTGATCTTCGGGCAGCTCGGCGGGCGCGGCGAGGTCCTCCAGGGTGGACGCGGCATGCGCACCGGCGAGATCGCCGAAGACGAAGGCGCCGATCATATAGTTGTGCGGCACGCACGCCAGATCGCCCGCGGCGTACAAGCCGGGCACCGTGGTGCGGGCGTGCTCGTCGACCCACACGCCGGAGGCGGAGTGTCCACCGCACAGGCCGATCTCGGAGATGTGCATCTCGATGTCGTGGGTGCGGTAGTCGTGGCCGCGGTTGGCGTGGAAGGTGCCGCGGGTCGGCCGCTCGGTGGTGTGCAGGATGCCCTCGAGCGTGCTGAGCGTCTCGTCGGGTAGGTGCGACACCTTGAGATAGATGGGGCCGCGCGCGGACTCGATCTCGCGCTTGACCTCGGCCATCATCTGGCCGGACCAATAGTCGGAGTCGACGAAGCGCTCGCCGTCGGCGTTGACCTGGTAGCCGCCGAAGGGGTTGGCGACGTAGGCGCAGGCGGGGCCGTTGTAGTCCTTGATCAGCGGGTTGATCTGAAAGCATTCGATGCCGCTGAGTTCGGCGCCCGCGTGATAGGCCATCGCGTAGCCGTCCCCGGCGTTGGTCGGGTTCTCGTAGGTGCCGTACAGGTACCCGCTCGCGGGCAGTCCGAGCCTGCCGCACGGTCCGGTGGCCAGGATGACCGCCTTCGCGCCGACGGCGACGAATTCGCCGGTGCGGGTGTGCAGTGCGGCGGCGCCCACGGCGCGTCCGTTGTCGGTGAGAACGCGCACCGGCATGAGCCGGTTCTCGATGCGGATCCTCTCGCGCATCTTGCGCTGGCGCAGTACCCGATACAGCGCCTTCTTGACGTCCTTGCCCTCGGGCATCGGCAGCACGTAGGAGCCGGAGCGGTGGACGCGGCGCACCGCGTACTCGCCGTACTCGTCCTTCTCGAACTTCACGCCGTAGCGCTCGAGCCGCTGCACCATGGCGAAGCCGCGCGTCGCGGTCTGGTACACGGTGCGCTGGTTCACGATTCCGTCGTTGGCCCTGGTGATCTCGGCAACGTAGTCCTCCGGTTCGGCCTTGCCCGGGATCACGGCGTTGTTCACGCCGTCCATGCCCATGGCAAGCGCACCGGAGTGCCGCACGTGCGCCTTCTCCAGCAGCAGCACGTTCGCGCCCTGCTCGGCGGCGGTGAGCGCGGCCATGGTGCCCGCCGTGCCGCCGCCGATCACGAGCACGTCGCAGTCCATCCGGATGCGTTCGGACAGTTGCGGAATGTTCACAGCTTCTCCAGGATCTCGGCCTTCGTCGCGGCCCGGTCGATCGCTTCCCGCGGGCTGGGCACCGGTACCACCGCCCGCAGGGTGCCGCCGCCGAGCACGGCGATGCGGTCGCCGAGCAGCAGGGCCTCGTCGAGATCGTGGGTGACGAAGACGATGGTGGTGGGGTGGGCGCGCCAGGTCTGGATCAGCAGGCGCTGCATGGTTTCTCTGGTCTGAGTGTCCAGCGCGCCGAAGGGCTCGTCCATCAGCACGGCGCGCGGCGCGGCGGCCAGGCTGCGCGCCAGCTGAACGCGCTGGCGCATGCCGCCGGACAGGTCGCGGGGCAGATAGTCGGCGTATCCGGTGAGCCCGACCTCGTCCACCCAGTGCAGGGCGGCGGCTCGCCGCTGGGCGCGGGGCGTGCCGCGCAGGCGCAGCGCGAGTTCGATGTTCTGTCGCACGGTGCGCCACGGCAGCAACGCGTCGTCCTGGAACACCAAGGCGCGGTCGGCGGCGGGGCCGGTAACGGGGGCGCCGTCGGCGAGGATGGCACCGCCTTCCGGGGTGCGCAGCCCGGCGACCGCGCGTAGCAGGGTCGACTTGCCGCAGCCGGATTTGCCGACCACGACCAGAATTTCCCCCGGCGCGATCGACAAGTCGAGTCCGTGGAGCACCGGTTCGCCGCCGTAGGCGATCCGGACACCGGTGAGGCTCAGGCGCATTCCGGTCGAGGCCGGGGCGTCGATCACTGTGGTCATACTTCGACCTCTCTGGGAAGCCAGCGGGTGATACGGCGGCCGGCCAGCTCGACCAGCCCCGATGTCGCGAAACCGAGGACGCCGATGGTGATCATGCCGACGAACACCGCCGGATAGTCCACGATGGTGTAGGCCTGCCAGGTGCGGTAGCCGACGCCGAGCCGTCCGGAGATCATCTCCGCGGAGATGAGGCAGATCCATGCCACGCCGACGCCGACCGACAGTCCACTGAAGACACCGGGCAGGATGCCGGGGAACACCACCCGCGCCAGCACGTCCAGCCGGGACGCGCCGAGCGTGCGGACCGCGTCCTCCCAGATCGTGGGCAGGGCGCGCACCGCGTGCCGGGTGCTGACCAGCACCGGGAACAGCGACGCGGTGAAGGTGATGAACACGATGCCCGACTCGTCGCTGGGGAACAGCAGGATCGCTACCGGGACAAGGGCGATGGCCGGGATCGGCCGGATCAGTTCGGCCAGCGGGCCGATGGTGTCGGCGAACAGCCGCGACCGGCCCAGGCCGATGCCCGCGATCACGCCGACCACCGCGGCCAGTCCGAATCCGGTGACGATCCGCAGCAGCGATTGGGCGATATCCAGGTAGTACTGCTCGGCGCGCAGTTGCGTGCCGAATTCGGCGACGATCTCGGTGACGGTGGGCAGGGTGTCGAAGCGCAGGCCCGCCCGCACGTTGGTGACCGTGAGCAGTTGCCACAGACCCACCGCGACGGCGACCGAGGCGACCCGCAGCAGCCGGGAGCGCCATGCCGAGCGCGGTGCGGGGGCGGTCTCCGGCCGGGTCACGGCGGCCTCCGCCGCGCCCGCCCGCACCGCTGGGACGGCGAGTTCGCTGGTCATCCGCGTACTTCCGTGACGGCCTGGTCGTAGGTGACCGGTGCGGCGGACGGATGCGCCTGCCGGTAGCGCTGCGCGGCGGCGGCGGTGGTGAAGGGCAGGTAGCGGGCGCCGTCGCGCAACCAGATCGACTTGTCGGCGAACCAGCGCGTGCCGAGTTCGGTGTCCGGGATGTAGGCGGCGCGGATCGTTTTGCCCTGCGCCTTCGCGGCCTGGATCGCGCGCAGCAGGCAGGTCGGGTCGGCGGCCGGTTGGGGTTTCGGTTCCCCGTCCAGCCACAGTTCACCTGCCAGTGCGGGATTCTCGGCCGCGATGCCACAGACGGGATCGCTGCCGGTGACCCGCGTCGGGTTGGCGGTGTCGGTCGATTCCCGGTCGTAGTCGCGTCCGGCGTCGGCGAACGCTTTGCGCAGCGGCGCGTCGTCGACGAACCGGTCGATGTCCAGGTCGGCGAAATCTCCAATCGACTTCAGGTAGGCCACATCGCCTTTGAGCGCCGCGATCAGGCTCGGCTCGAGCGTGGTGTCGAAACTCGTTCCGCCGGGACCGTTGTAGAGATACACCACCTCGTGAGGCAGACCGGAGCCGTCGGCGACGATCTTCGCGGCTTCGAACGGCTTCTCCCGCAGGAACTGGGTGGCGTCCAGTTGCGCGGCGAGGAACGCCTGGAGCACTTCCGGGTGATCGGCGGCGTAGGAACGCCGGGCCACCACGCCGTGGAAGGTCGGCACGCCGAGTTCGGCGCCGTCGTAGAGCAGTTTGGCCTTGTTCTGGAAGACGACCAGGCCGGGCCATGCGACGAACTGCGACAGCGCGCCCACCTGGCGCGATTCCAGCGCGGTCGCGCCGACCTGCGGCTGCTGGTTGAGCACCTCCACGCCCTTGGCCGGATCGATTCCGGCCCGCGACAGCGCCTGCACCAGAGTGCCGTGTCCGGCCGAGCCGACGCTGGCCGAGATCTTCTGCCCGGCCAGGTCGGTGATGGTGGTGGCCGCCGAGTCGTTCGGCACCACGACCATGTTCAGCGCGCCTTTGGGGTTGTACCCGGTGACCGACACCAGTGCGGTGCGCGCCCGCTCGTTGGCCTGGGTGCGGGAGCCGTTGATCAGCAGGGGGTAATCGCCCATAGAACCGATGTCGATCTTCTCGGCCACCATTTGCGCGGTGATCGGCGCGCCGGTGTCGTAGTCCTGCCATTCGACCTGGTATTTCGCCCCGCCGTTATCGGTGATCTTCTGTAGCCGCTGCTCGAGGTAGCCCTGCGCGCGCAGCAACGTGCCCGCGGTGACGGTGTTGATTGTTTTGGACTGGTAGCCGACGACCACCTTGACGGTGCCGGCCGGGGTGTCGTCGGACTGCTCGAGCGAGCACCCGGTCAGCGCGAGCGCGGCGGCGAGCAGGACGGGGACGAGTTTCACTTTCATCGGTCTTCCAGATCAGCGGAGCAGGTAGGGCATGTTGACGGTCACGGCTCCGGTGGGGCAGCGGGCCGCGCAGGGGCCGCAGTACCAGCACTCGTCCACGTGCATGAAGGCCTTGCCGTTGTCGGGGTTGATGGCCAGCGAGTCGAGCGGGCAGATCTCCACACAGAGGGTGCATCCCTGGATGCAGAGGGATTCGTCGATGGTGACGGGGATGTCGGCGCGCTGGTTCACGAGTGCCATCTAAAGGACCTTCCATTCGGGGGTGCTGCGGGTCAGGCTGCCGCGCATGGTGATTCGGTCGCCGCGCATCCGGATGTATTCCAGGTCGACCGGGCGGCCGTCGTCCAGGCGCGTCAGTCGCTCCAGCATCAGCAGCGGCGCACCGCCGGGAACGTCGAGGGTGGAGGCGGTGTGCGGGTCGGCGGGAACGGCCTCCACAGCGAGGTCGGCGGAGCCGAGGGAGTGGCCGCTGATGCGTTCCAGCAGCACGAAGACATCGGTGTGCTCGAGGTCGTGGCCGAGCACCTCGGTGCCGATGTCGGGCGTCAGATAGGTGAGGTCGAGGCTCAGCGGCAGATCCGCCAGGTAGCGCAGCCGCTCGAGGTAGACCACGCGCTCGCCCGGCGCCAGACCGAGCCTGCGCGCGACGGCGGGCGGCGCGGCGACGTGCATCGCCGCGCGCACCTCGTTGCGCACGGTGCCGTGGCCTTTGAAGGTCTCCTGCAACCCCAGCAGCGCGTCGAGCCCGTGGTCGTACTTGCGGGTGGCCACCCGGGTGCCCACTTTGGGCGCCCGGTCGATCAAGCCCTCGTCCTTCAGCAGCGTCAGGGCGTCGCGGACGGTATTGCGGGAAGCGCCGTATTCGGCGGCGAGCTGCTGTTCGCTCGGCAGCGCGCCGTCGAACGCGCCCGCGTGCAGTTGATGGCGCAAGATGTCGGCCACCCGCCGCGCTTGATCGGCGCGCAACTGCCGCACCGGCGTGGGTTCCGCTGCCACTTTCTCCGCCTTTCCGTCGCTGACCTGCACGAATAGCGACGATAACGGGGGTTGCGGGCGGGGCCGTGCCGGTGTTCGCGCCCGCGGAATTCAGGGGATGTTATTGCGCCGGGCTCCGCCCGGTCCGACCTGGCGATATGCGCCGCTGTTCGGGGAATACGCCACGTAGTGCGCCGTGCCTCGAATTCCGATCACGGCGATTCGAAAAGGGGAACGCGGGGGCTGAGCGGCCCTTGTTTACTGTCGCGCACCGTAGGTACCTAGGAATCGACCGGCGAATCTCCGAAGTCGCCGCACTGTCTAGGTGTACTGACCTGAGAGGTTGGGGACGCGGCTGGCTGGTGGGTGTCCGCCGAGTGCGGTGTGGCCGCGGTGGTGATTGTAGGCGTGAAGCCAGTCGGTGAATGCGGCGCGGCGTTCGGTTTCGGACCGGTAGGGGCGGGCGTAGGCCCATTCCTCGAGCAGGGTGCGGTTGAACCGTTCGACCTTGCCGTTGGTCTGCGGCCGGTAGGGCCGTGTGCGTTTGTGCGTGA
>NZ_JAMFLC010000064.1:0-1830 GCF_023501985.1 Nocardia sputi
TGAATCACGGCGGTTCTTTCGGCTTACGGCGGACGTGGTAGTTGGCGCTTCACATCCTGCCGCCGAAAGAACCGCCCCTCAGCTCACCACCTCTGCCACCACGTCACCAACGTCATGCCCCACAACAGCTAGCGTCAGGTATCGGTACTCGCAGAAACTACCGGGGCCGTATACCGTGGCGAGCTGCTTGTAGTAGAAGATCGCGGGCACTGAGAACTGAGCAGGGTTGAGTTCGAGCCCGGCGGCGCGGAGAGCGTCATTTCGAGGTGCCGGTCCGCTCCATGCTGACGCTGTCTGGCTGGGCTCCTAACCTTCTGATCCGTAGTTCTGGAGATCGGGCGGGGCGGGGTGCGCGGAGCACCGCGCCCCAGGTCTTTCGAACATGGGGGAGCCGAAACCTTCTGTCGCACTTCTAAATAGATGAAGGGTCCGACGAATCGGAAGTTCGCCCGACAACGGTGTGCCGTCGTCAGCGCGGCCCCAGATCACCAGGGATCTCGGCCCGGTTGCCGGGTCGGCGGCCGTCCGTAGCCACACCGGCCGCTTGCCCTTCATCCACGCAGCCACGAAGTCGAATACGTCGTCGGGATCGACCCCTGTTCGCGCAGCACCTGGGCGAATGCCCAGTACCACTCGATACCACAGCGTCAGTCAGACTACTCTAAAGACTACGCGTCTGGGAGTGGGCGGACCTCCCGGGTCCTCTCCAGCACCGGGTGCACAGAGACGGTCGCCCGTAACCCCGGAGTCGAGGCATTCTGCTGAGAAGTGCCCACCTTGGTGGGATCGAACCATGTCGAGGGTGAGCTGCCGTGCACCCTTAGTGGCCTTTCGGCGCGGTCCGGCGTCGATGAGTCTAGACAGCGTCATCACGACAGCGGGACCGCCCGCCACGCCATCCGAAGGAGCACGAACATGACCATCAACCAGCGCTCGTCTCGCCGCAGCCACCAGTTCGCACGCGCCCTGGCGATTGCCGCGGCACCCGCCCTGCTGGGCGTGGGTCTGGTGACGGCCGGAGTCGCCCACGCCGGTCAGGACCCCAACCTGCCGACCTGCCGCTGGCCCAACTTGGTGTGCGGCCCGCAGACCAATCTGACACCCGGCGGGCAAACCAACCTCACCCCTGGCGGCGGCCAGACCAACCTCACCCCGCACCGGCCCTACTCCCGAATGATCGACTGACCGCTCCGCTCATGATCACCATGCCTGCGCGCGGCCACGCCAGCCCCGGCGGGGCCGAAGCACGCAACCCCGCGCCGTGCCCGAAACCAACAACCCAGACCTACTCGATCGACCGCCTGTGCAGTCGCCGGTGCGGTAAGACGCGACCCTACCGCTGCACATGACACGCGAGGAGGAAACCATGACAAGTTCACCAATGGTGCAGATCTGTACCAGAGCCAAGCCAAATCACCGCCCGATGAAGGTGTAGGCGAACGGTGACCTGCACGATGCCGGTTCCGGCAGGAGAGATTGCCGTGCTCTGAGTCGCGGAGTCGACCGTCAACGAAGCCGCCGACGTCCACCGAAATCGACTGCGGTGGTTTCCGATCAGATCGGTTCCGTTGAGAACGACCTTCGTGCCGCCCGCTACCGCATATGACCTGGATCAGAATGGCCTCGGGCAGCCTGTGGCCCACTGCATTGCTCCATGGTTCATCGAACTTGCCCGCCAACCCGGTCCCGGCGAGCATCGGCACCTAGGTGTACTGACCTGAGAGGTTGGGGACGCGGCTGGCTGGTGGGTGTCCGCCGAGTGCGGTGTGGCCGCGGTGGTGATTGTAGGCGTGAAGCCAGTCGGTGAACGCGGCGCGGCGTTCGGTTTCG
>NZ_JAMFLC010000065.1:0-1776 GCF_023501985.1 Nocardia sputi
GATCGCTTCGAAGACGCTCGGGTCGACGAGGGTGGAGGTGTCGCCGAGTTCGCGTCCTTCGGCGACGTCTCGCAGGAGGCGGCGCATGATTTTGCCGCTGCGGGTTTTGGGGAGTTCGGGGACGATGTGGATTTCGCGGGGTCGGGCGATGGGGCTGATGTGGCGGGCGACTTCGGTTTTGAGGTCGTCGATGAGTGTGGTTCCGGTGTTGTGGGCTTGGGCTGTGAGGATGACGAAGGCGACGATGCCTTGGCCGGTGGTGGGGTCGGTGGCGCCGACGACGGCGGCTTCGGCGACGGTGTGGTGTGCGACGAGGGCGGATTCGACTTCGGCGGTGGAGATGCGGTGGCCGGAGATGTTCATGACGTCGTCGACGCGGCCGAGGATCCAGAGGTCGCCGTCGGTGTCGAGTTTGGCGCCGTCGCCGGCGAAGTACCAGCCTTGTGCGGCGAAGCGTTCCCAGTAGGTTTCCCGGAAACGTTGCATGTCGCCCCAGATGCCGCGCAGCATCGACGGCCAGGGTTGGTCGAGGACGAGGTAGCCGTTGGCTTCGGTTTCTCCGCGGTGGACGGGTTTGCCTTCTTCGTCGACGACTTGGGCGCTGATGCCGGGTAGTGGGGTCATGGCGGCGCCGGGTTTGGTGGTGGTGACGCCGGGTAGGGGGGAGATCATGATGGCGCCGGTCTCGGTCTGCCACCAGGTGTCGACGATGGGGGTGCGGTCGGCGCCGATGACTTGGCGGTACCAGCGCCAGGCTTCGGGGTTGATGGGTTCGCCGACGGAGCCGAGTAGCCGTAGTGTGGACAGGTCGTGGGCGTCGGGGATGTCGCGGCCCCATTTCATGAAGGTGCGGATGAGGGTGGGGGCGGTGTAGTAGATGGTGACGCCGTATTTTTCGATGAGGTGGAAGTGGCGGTGTTCGTCGGGGTGGTTGGGGGTGCCTTCGTAGACGATTTGGGTGCTGCGGTTGGTGAGGGGGCCGTAGACGATGTAGCTGTGGCCGGTGACCCAGCCGATGTCGGCGGTGCACCAGTAGGTGTCTTGGCCGGGTTTGTGGTCGAAGACGGTGTGGTGGGTGTAGGCGGTTTGGGTGAGGTAGCCGCCGGTGGTGTGGAGGATGCCTTTGGGTTTTCCGGTGGTGCCGGAGGTGTAGAGGATGAACAGGGGGTGTTCGGCGTCGAAGGGTTGTGGTTGGTGGGTGGGGGATGCGGTGGTGACGGTGTCGTGCCACCACAGGTCGCGGTTGTCGGTCCAGGGGACTTCGATGCCGGTGCGGCGCACCACCAGCACGTGCTCGACGCTGCCGGGGGTGGTGCTGTGTGCGTGGAGGGCTTGGTCGACGGCTTGTTTCAAGGGGGCGGCTTTGCCGCGGCGCCACTGTCCGTCGGTGGTGATCACCAGCCGGGCTTGCGCGTCGTCGACGCGTTGGCGTAGGGCGGTGGGGGAGAAGCCGGCGAAGACGACCGAGTGGGTGAGGCCGAGGCGGGCGCAGGCGAGCATGGCGATGATGGCTTCGGGGACCATCGGCATGTAGATCGCGACGCGGTCTCCGGCGACGAGGCCGAGGTCGGTCAGTGCGTTCGCGGCCCGGCAGACGTCGTCGAGCAGTTCGCGGTAGGTGATGGCGCGGGAGTCGCCGGGTTCGCCTTCCCAGTGGATGGCGACCTGGTCGCCGTGGCCGTCGAGGACGTGGCGGTCCACGCAGTTGTAGGCGACGTTGAGCTTGCCGCCGACGAACCACTTCGCCACCGGCGCGTCACTCCAATCCAGCACCTG
>NZ_JAMFLC010000066.1:0-1738 GCF_023501985.1 Nocardia sputi
ACTGGATCTGGCACGGTTTGCGTGATTGACCCGACCCGGATTGCCAACGCGCGCTTGATAATCGATCATGTGGCCGGTGTTCTGATCTTGGACCGATGGCGGTCCTGTTCCCGCATCTGGATGGGCTGAGGATCGACGGTGTGGACTCGGCCGGGGTTCGGGTGCGAATCGATGCGAGGACGGGTGACGAACCAGCCGTGTGCCCAGGATGCGGCGCGTTGTCCCGCCGAGTCCACAGTCGCTACGGACGCCGATTGTCCGACACCGCGATCACCGGCAGGGAGGTGGTGATCCGGTTGCGAGTGAGGCGATTGTTTTGTGACAACTCCGACTGCGGGAGAAGGACTTTCGCTGAACAGGTGCCAATGCTGGCAGCGCGGCATGCGCGGCGCACCGCCGTCCTGCAACGCCTGCTGCGCGCGGTCGCACTGGCCTTGGGTGGTCGCCCGGGAGCCCGCATGACTCGGCATCTGGCGGCCACGGTCAGCCGGATGACGCTGCTGCGGCAGATCCGGGCGCTGCCTGATCCGGACCTGGCGACCCCGCGCGTGCTCGGCGTCGACGACTTTGCCCTTCGTCGCGGGCACCGCTACGGAACAATCCTGATCGACATCGAGACCCGGCGACCAGTCGACGTGCTCGGTGACCGGACCGCCGCAACCCTGGCCGCCTGGCTGCGTGCCCATCCCGGCGTCGAGATCGTGTGTCGCGACCGCGCCGGCGCCTACGCCGAAGGCATCGCGGACGGCGCGCCCGACGCTCTGCAGGTCGCGGACCGTTGGCACATCTGGCACAACCTCGGCGAGGCAGTCGAGCGCGTCGTGGCCCGATACCGAAACTGCCTCGACACCATCACCGCCCCCGAAGGCGACACCGATTCAGACAGCACGGATCGGCAGGAGATCCCGATTCCCGAAGTCGTTGCGCCACCGCCGGACCGGACGGACAAATGGGCCGTGCGGACACGCGCACGTTATGCCACGATCCACACACTTCTCGCCGACGGCGTGAGCCTGCGGTCGATCAGCGCTCAGCTCGGTCTTGCCCGGGGAACCGTTCGACGTTTCGCACGGGCCGCCACCGTCGAGGAGTTGCTGGTCAACACCGGCACCGGGCAACGCCGGAGTCTACTCGAGGAGTTCAAGCCCTACCTGCATCAGCGATGGAACGAGGGCTGCACCAATGCCACCGAGCTATTCCACGAGATCAAGGCCCTCGGTTACCGCGGCGGACCGAAGATCGTGATGAACTACCTCCACCCGTTCCGGACGATTGGCCAGATTCCTCGCGCTGTCCGCAAGCCGCCGTCGGTGCGTCGTGTCGTGAGCTGGCTTATGAGCGACCCCACCAGCCTCGATCCCGATGATCGGCAGCGGCTCGATGCGATCCTCACTGCCAGCCCCGAACTCACTGGCCTGGCCGGTCACATCCGGGCCTTCGCAACGATGATGCGCCAGCTACGCGGCCGTGAACTGGAGCAATGGATGAAAGCCGTCGACGCCGACGACCTACCAGCCCTGCACTCATTCGTCCGTGGCCTGCGCCGCGACTTCGACGCGGTGACCGCCGGCCTGACCCTGCCCTGGAACAGTGGGCCAGTCGAAGGGCATGTCAACCGCATCAAGATGATCAAACGCCAGATGTTCGGGCGCGCGAAACCAGACCTTCTTCGGAAGCGAATCCTGTTGAGCGACTGAGCGACCCGGACCAGCCGAATCACGGAATTTGTGCCAGATCC
>NZ_JAMFLC010000067.1:0-1734 GCF_023501985.1 Nocardia sputi
GGATCTGGCACAGATTTCGTGATTGACCCCGTTCGGGATGCGAAGGGGCGGTTGATAGTTCATCATGTCGCGGGTGTTCTGATCTTGGACCGACGAGGGTCCTGTTCCCGCATCTGGACGGGTTGCGGATCGAGATGGTCCGCGCGGCGGGTTCAACGGTGCGGATCGATGCCGCTACCGGTGAGGATCCGGTCAGGTGTCCCGGCTGCGGGACGCTGTCCGGCCGGGTCCACAGCCGTTACCAGCGGCGGTTGTCCGACACCTCGATCACCGGCCGCGAAGTCGTGATCGGGTTGCGGGTTCGCAGGCTGTTCTGCGGCAACTCCGACTGTGGCAAGACAACTTTCGTCGAGCAGGTGCCGCAGCTCGCGGCCAGGCACGCCCGCCGCACGCTGATCCTGCAGCGTGCGTTGTGCGCGGTCGGGTTGGCGCTGGGCGGCCGCGCTGGTGCGCGTTTGACCCGGCAGCTGGCCGCCACCGTGAGCCGGATGACGTTGCTGCGCCAGATCCGGGCACTACCCGATCCTCGGCATCCGATCCCACGGGTGCTGGGTGTCGACGATTTCGCCCTGCGGCGCGGGCACAACTACGGAACGATCCTGATCGACATGCAGACCCGCCGCCCGATCGAGGTGCTCGACGACCGGACCGCCGACACCCTCGCAGCCTGGCTGCAAGCCCACCCGGGCGTCGAGATCGTCTGCCGTGACCGCGCCGGCGCCTACGCCGAGGGTGCTGCGGTGGGAGCACCGGATGCGGTGCAGGTCGCCGATCGATGGCACATCTGGCGCAACCTCGGCGAGGCGGTGGAACGCACCGTGGCACGCCATCGCGCCAGCCTAGCTGCCGCGATCACCGATTCCGAACCGCGAGACCGGCCCGCCCTCACCGAGGTCGCCGCCGAAATACACCGGGGGCCACTCGCGCCCCACCAACGGCAGGATCGCACCGCGGTGCGCACCCGTCAGCGCTGGAGCGAGGTCCACGCGCTGCTGGCCCAGGGCGAGACTATTCGCGCGATCAGCCGCCAGCTGGGACTCGCGCGCGGCACCGCACGCCGCTTCGCTCGCGCTGAATCGGCTGATGAGCTGCTGGTCAACAACCGCACCGGATACCGCGTCAGCGTGCTCGACGCATACAAAACCGACCTTCATCGGCGGTGGAACGAGGGCTGCACCAATGCCAGCCAGCTGTTCGAAGAGATCAAGTCCTGTGGTTACCAGGGCAGCGAGAAGATGGTGCGCACCTACCTGCAACCCTTCCGCACCCTCGCGCATATCCCAGCCCCGCCACGCAAACCACCGGCAGTCCGCAAGGTCGTCAGCTGGATCATGACCAACCCCGACACCATCGCTGCCGAGCACCGGGACGGCCTCGAATCGATCCTGGCCGTGAGCCCGGAACTGGCCGCGCTGACCGGGCATGTCCGCGCGTTCGCCGAGATCATGGGCGAGCGGCGCGGCCGAGATCTCGAACGGTGGATGGCCGCCGTCGACGCCGACGACCAACTGGCGCTGCACTCCTTCGTTCGGGGCCTGCGCCGCGATCAGGACGCGGTCGTCGCAGGCTTGACCATGTCCTGGAACAGCGGAGCGGTTGAAGGACACGTCAACCGCATCAAGATGCTCAAACGGCAGATGTTCGGCCGCGCGAAGACCGACTTGCTGCGCAAGCGGATCCTGTTGAGCGAGTGAGTAACCCGGCACACGAGATCACCAAATTTGTGCCAGATCC
>NZ_JAMFLC010000068.1:0-1559 GCF_023501985.1 Nocardia sputi
AAGATGCTCAAACGGCAGATGTTCGGCCGCGCGAAGACCGACTTGCTGCGCAAGCGGATCCTGTTGAGCGAGTGAGTAACCCGGCACACGAGATCACCAAATTTGTGCCAGATCCTGAAGACTGACCCTCTGGTTCCGCTTGAGTTCAGCAACTCGTCGCAACACTCCTGCTAGAAGACGGGTGTGCGAGTGGCTGGAAAGCGTGGAGCTAAACGGCGTTTGGTGTTGGAGGCGAAGTACTGGGAGCTGATTCTGGCCGGTGTCGGTCCGGTCGATGCAGCCAAGCGAGTTGGGATCGGACGCAAGACCGGCTATCGGTGGCGGCACGAGAACGGCGGACTACCTCCTGCACGGATCTCCGATGATGTCCGCTCGGACCGGTACCTGAGCCGCCTCGAACGGCAACGCATCGCCACACTGCACGAACGCGGGCTGGGCGTCCGTGAGATCGCCCGCCGGCTCGGCCGAGCGGCCTCTACGATCAGCCGTGAGCTACGCCGCAATACTTTCGGGCACGACCGTGGTCGCTACGACGCTGACCTTGCCCATGCGCGGGCGGCTCAGCGTGCTCGTCGGCGCCGACCTGGACGATTGTGGACCGACCCGCAGCTGCGTGCGGTGGTGCAGGCCAAGCTGGAACTGGACTGGAGTCCGCAGCAGATCAGTGTCTGGTTGCGCCGTGAACACCCCGCCCGGCTGTCATGGCACATCAGTCACGAGACGATTTACCAGGCGCTTTATAACGCCGAGAAGTCCGGACTATCGAGGACGTTGACCAAACGACTCCGGACCCGACGCTCACTGCGTCGGCGTCGGCGTCGACGCCGCGCTGATGCGCGGTCGGTCCGGTTCATCGCTCCGTCGAACCTGATCGAGGCACGGCCGGCCATCGTCGATCAGCGTTCTCGCGTCGGCGACTGGGAGGGCGACCTTATCGTCGGCGCCCGTGGGGGTTCAGCTATCGCAACATTGGTCGATAGGTGTAGTCGGCTCGTGCGGCTGGTCCACCTGCCCGACGGCCGCAACGCCGATGCGTTCGCTTCTGCGGCGCTGCGCGTGCTGGCCACTGTCCCAGCGCAGGCCCGCCTCACGCTGACCTGGGACCAAGGTTCGGAGATGGCGCGCCACGAACGGCTGGCCGGGATGTTTCCCGAGGGCATCTACTTCGCGCATCCCGGATCACCGTGGATGCGTGCGACCAACGAGAACACGAACGGCCTTCTACGCCAGTACTTCCCGAAGACGACCGATCTGTCCCTGCACGGCCCGGACGAGCTTCGCGAGGTCGAGCAGCGCATCAATACCCGACCGCGGAGGGTTCTCGGGTGGCGAACCGCAGCGGAGGTGTTCGAAGCCGAACTGGCACTATGAAATCCGTCATTGCGTTGCGACGACGACTCGAAACCGCCGCTGAACTCAAGCGGAACGAACGGGTCACGATTCAGGATCTGGCACAAATTTGGTGATCTCGTGTGCCGGGTTACTCACTCGCTCAACAGGATCCGCTTGCGCAGCAAGTCGGTCTTCGCGCGGCCGAACATCTGCCGTTTGAGCATCTT
>NZ_JAMFLC010000069.1:0-1392 GCF_023501985.1 Nocardia sputi
CACCCATAGACGGACTGATGGTCGCCGACTCACCGACCAGACGAACGGTCACCACCGTGCCATCCGACAACGTCTTGACGAGCTCACCACCCGGCAGCGGAACGAAAGTATCGGCATTCGCCGCACCCGTCGAGAGGAGACCTACAGCGATGGCCGCGGACGCGCACAGCCCGGCCGCGCGCGCCAATTTCTTACGATCGAACATGATGATTCCCTTGAAGTGTCGAGTTCGCTTGAGCGAAAAGAGATTTGACAGATCCGGCCGCGTCAGCCGATGCTGAACGGCATCCCGTAAAGGGTGGTCTTCGAATAGTGATCGCCGATGATCTCGACGACCGTGTACGAACGCGCCTGCGCGTAACCCGCACACCCCTGGATCTGAATCTCGGCATCCTGATACTCCACCGAGTACACACCCGGCTTCAGGATGTCCTTGTAATCGATCTGAACGAACGTGACCTCGCCGGGACCGAGATTGATACCGATCGAGCCACCGGCGCTCGCGCCCTCGAGGTTGACACTGCCGGACACACCCGCGGAAATCGCGTCGTCGGCGATGCTGATCTGGCAGCCGACGATGTAACCGGTGCTCAACTGCGAGGCACCGTGAGTGGACGAATTATTCGTGCCCGGGTTTCCGCTCGGGCCGTTGTTCGGGCCGATCTCACCTTCCGGCGTCACAGCGACATCGGCGATGGCGTTCCCCGAAACCCACACGACACGGCCGGCACCGTTCGCAGCAAGGGACGGGGAGATCAAGGCGCGCTCACCATTGCGGGTGATGTTCACGCCGTGCCCTGCCTTGTGACCGTCCGGCAACGGCACGAAGACATCGGCATTGGCGGCACCGGTGGACAACAGACCGGTGGCCACGGCTGCCACGGCAGCGGCGCCCGCGACGCGGACGCCTCGAGACAGACCGTTGGTGCGGTACTTGCTCATCTTTTTCCTCATCAGGTTGCATCCGACCGCCTCAGGGTGTCGAGGCGGACGTGTCCCTCCAAAGCCTGCGGCGCGCAGTGGAATGTGCCGTCCACCAAGCGATCCGCCGACCATCGCCTCATCGAGCGATCTCGGACGGAAACAATGTTATTCGGTATCAACCGGACTTTTCCGGAAATTCGGGCAAATAGTCTCGAAACGAAAGCGACCTCATTAAGATCACCGAGGTCGTTGCCGGGCAATCGAATTCATGACGAAATGGACCCGCCGCGATGCGAAGGGTCCATTTCATCCGAAGCTACGGGTTTTTCACCCGCCGTTCACTCAGCCGAGGCTGAAGGGTGCTCCCCACAGCGTCACCCAGGTGATGACATTGTCGGTTTCGACCTCGACGCTCACGAAAGCACGCGCCTGGGCATAACCACCACAGCCATTGAGACCGATGGTCTC
>NZ_JAMFLC010000070.1:0-1282 GCF_023501985.1 Nocardia sputi
TGGCCTGTCCCCGGTGAATGAGACCGCCTGGAACTAGAGTTCCGTTGGCCCTGGTGAGGGGCTGGAAGGGACACTGAGAACCATGGCTGGACGTAAGCGGCATTCCGCCGAAGAGATCGTGCGGAAGCTGCGCCGTGCCGACGAGTTGGCCGCCGCGGGCGCTTCGGGTGAGGAGATCGCGGCTGACCTGGGGATCTCGGCGGCGACCTTGTATAACTGGCGGCGCCAGTACGGCGGGATGGATACCGACGCCGCCAAAGAACTCAAGGAATTGCGCGAGCAAAACGCCAGGTTGAAGCGATTGCTGGCTGATGCCGAGCTGGAGAAGGACGCATTGCGGGAGATCGCTCGGGGAAACTTCTAGGCCCGGCGGCCAAGCGGCGGGCGGTGGGCATGCTCTTGCAGGTCAAGGGCATGTCGGAACGGTTCGCCTGCAAGGTCGTCGGGGTGCATCGGTCCACGTTCCGGCGGCTTCCGCTCGACCAGACCCCGGACGATCCCGATGTCGGCGCCAGGGCCTGGCTGCGCGAGTATGCGCGTAAGAACCCGTGCCATGGGTTTCGTCGGGCGTGGGCGGCATTGCGGTTCGACGAAGGTCACCGGGTCAACCGCAAACGGGTCCACCGGTTGTGGAAGCAGGAGGGCCTGCAGGTACGGGCGCATCACCGACGCAAACGCCTCGGCTCCTCGTCGGTGCCGGCGGTCGCCGCGGATGCACCGAAGACGGTATGGGCATTGGACTTCCAGTTCGACTCCACCGTCGATGGTCGGGCGGTGAAGATCGCGTCGATGGTCGATGAACACACCCGCGAGTCGCTGCTGCACCTGGTGGAACGCTCCATCACCGGCGAGAAACTCGTCGCCGAACTCGCCCGGGTGTTCACCACCCGGGGCGTGCCGAAGGTGCTGCGGTGTGACAACGGCCCGGAAATGATTTCTACAGCGCTGCAACGCTTCTGCACTGACAGGATCGGGATCACCTACATCCCGCCCGGCACACCATGGAACAACGGCTACATCGAATCGTTCAACCGCCGGTTGCGCATCGAGTGCCTCAACCGCAACCACTGGACCTCTCTACTCGAGGCCCGCGTGGTCATCGGCGACTTCAAAACCGACCACAACCTGCGGCACCGGCATTCAGCCCTGGGCTACCGGACACCGGCTGAGTACGCTGCGGCCTGCACCCACACCCACCACCCGGTGGACTGCGGGATCAACTGACAACTGACGAACAACCCGGGCTCTACTCCCGGGTGGTCGCATTATCGGGGACCGGCCA
>NZ_JAMFLC010000071.1:0-1232 GCF_023501985.1 Nocardia sputi
ATCGGGTCTCCACGGTGATGGGCAGGTGCGCGAAACCACGCACGTTGGACGAATGAACACGCACGATCCCCGACTCCACGACCTCGAAGGACCGCACCCGCGACGCGAACTCCCCCAACGCGACCCTCGCCTCCAACCGCGCCAGATGCGCACCCAAACAGAAATGCACCCCCGCACCGAAACTGGCCAACCCCGACTTGCCGGCACGATCGATCCGGAAACAATCCCCATCCTCGAACACCGCCGGATCACGATTAGCCGAACCGATCAACAACAACACCTTCCCCCCCGCCGGAACCACACCCCCGTAATAACCCAAATCCGCCGTAGCAGTACGCGCGATCACCTGACTAGAGGTGTCATACCGCAACGTCTCCTCCACCCAATCCCCCACCAACCCCCCATCCGCCACCACCTTCGCATACTCCCCCGGACACCGCCCAGCCCAATACAACGCATTACCCAGCAACTTCGTGGTGGTCTCGTTCCCCGCCACCACCATCAGAAACAAAAACCCCACGATCTCCTCATCAGTCAGCGTGTCCTCGCCGATCTCGGCATCCAGCAACGCCGAAGTCAGATCATCACGCGGCACCCGGCGACGCTCGGCCACCATCTCCGCGTAATAACCCAACAACGTCACCGACGCCTCCACCGCCGCCATCGGAATATCCAGCACACCGTCCTCCCGATGCACCACCAGATCCGCCAACCGCCGAATCTCCCCCCGATCCACCACCGGAACCCCCATCAACTCCGAAATCACATCCATCGGCAACTTCCCCGCCACCTCATCGATCCAATCGAAACCACCACCCCCCAACGCCGGCACCAGATACGACAACGTCAACTCCCGAATCCGCGCCTCCATCCCCGCCACCCGCTTCGGCGTGAACCCCTTGAACACCAACCGCCGCATCCGCATATGCCGCGGATCATCCATCGCCAAAAACGACATCACCCGATGCGCATCCGGCCCCCACGCCGCCGGATCCAACGACACCCCATTCGCACTCGACAACCCCACACAGTCCCGAAAACCCCCCACCACATCCACATACCGCGACAACGCCCAAAACCCCACATCCGCGTTGTGATACAACGGCGCCTCCTCCCGCAACCGCCGATACACCGGATACGGATCCTCATGAAACCCATAGTCATACGGATCGAACACCAGCGGCCCCACCACAACCGTCATCACACACACTCCCAATCCGATAACACGTTCT
>NZ_JAMFLC010000072.1:0-994 GCF_023501985.1 Nocardia sputi
GCTGTATCGAAGTCGCGATATCTGAGCGAGAACGAGCGCATCCATATCGCTGACCGGCGGCGAGAGCGGGCGGGTATCCGCACGATCGCGGGCGAGCTGGGACGCAGTCCATCCACCATCAGCCGCGAGATCGTTCGCAACGGCACCGTGAGCCCGGCTGGGCAGCGGGCCTATCGACCGCATGCTGCTCAGGCCCGCGCCGACGCGCGTCGGCCACGGCCGAAGATCCGCAAGACCGCCAGGTTCCCCGAGTTGGCGGAGTTCATCCAGCAACGGCTGGACAAACGGTGCAGCCCCGAGCAGATCTGCCAGGCTATTGGTGACGAATTCCCCGACCGGCCGGAGATGCATGTGGTCCACGAGACCGTCTATCAGGCCCTCTACGTTCAGGGCCGCGGCGAGCTGCGCCGTGAACTGGCCCGAGCACTGCGCACCGGCCGTGCCCGGCGCAAACCGCGTCGTCAGGTCAACTGCCGCCAACCGCGGTTCATCCACCCGATGGTCATGATCAGCGACCGGCCCGCCGAGGTCGAGGACCGGGCCGTGCCCGGACACTGGGAAGGCGATCTGATCATCGGCAAAGACAGTGCTTCGGCGATCGGCACCCTCGTCGAGCGCGCCACCCGCTACGTCATGCTCGTCCATCTACCCCACGGTCGCAGCGCCGAACAGATGCGAGACGCCCTGCAGCGCACCGTCACTGAGCTTCCACCGCATCTGATCCGATCGTTGACATGGGACCAAGGCAGCGAACTTGCCGAACATCACCAGTTCAGCGTCGCCACCGACATCCCCGTCTACTTCTGCGACCCCGCCAGTCCCTGGCAACGCGGCTCGAACGACAACACCAACGGCCTGCTACGGCAATACTTCCCCAAGGGAACCGACCTGTCCGTGCACACCCGCGAACACCTCGACACCGTCGCCGCCGAACTCAACGGCCGACCACGCAAAACGCTCGACTGGGATACCCCAGCCGAGCGTCTGGCTAAGC
>NZ_JAMFLC010000073.1:0-992 GCF_023501985.1 Nocardia sputi
GCGGCGCGGCGTTCGGTTTCGGACCGGTAGGGGCGGGCGTAGGCCCATTCCTCGAGCAGGGTGCGGTTGAACCGTTCGACCTTGCCGTTGGTCTGCGGCCGGTAGGGCCGTGTGCGTTTGTGCGTGATACCGGTCGCGGCCAGCTCGGCTTGCCACAGCTGTGAGATGTAACAGGAACCGTTGTCAGTGAGGACTCGTTTGACGGCGATCCCCTTGGAAGCGAAGTATTTTCGCGCACGACGCCAGAACATGACAGCGGTTTCCTTGCGTTCGTCGGGCAGGATTTCGCTGTAAGCCAGTCGCGAGTAGTCATCGACTGCGTTGTGCAGGTAGCTGCAGCCGACATGGCTTTTACCGTTGCTGCGCAGTGTTTTTCCGGGCGTACGGGTGCGGTTGCGGGCGCCGGCGCGGCGGCCGACCACACGGTGCCCGCCGCCGTCGGGGATGTTGCCGAGTTTCTTGATGTCGACGTGCACCAGGTCTCCCGGTGCGCAGTGTTCGTAGCGGCGTACCGGTGCTGCGGTGGCACGGTCGAGCCATCGCAGTCTGGCCATCCGGTAGCGGGCCAGGACGCGGTGCACTGTCGAGGGATGCAGTCCGAGCAGGTAGGCGATGCGGGCCGGTCCCCACCGGCGCAGTAGCCGGACCTTGATAATGCGGCGCTCGGTGCGGGTCGGTGTCCGGTTCGGGTTGCGGTGCGGGCGGCTGGACCGGTCGCTCATCCCAGCGGTGCCGACAGTGCGGTAGCGGTCGGCCCACCGTTTAGCGGTGGTCGCTGACACTTGGAATCGTTCGGCGGCTCGGCGCAGCGGCCAGCCATCGTCGACGACGCACCGCGCCAGACGCAACCGACCCAGTTCTGACAGCGGGGCATTACGGTGGGACACGAAGACCTCCGGCAGGTGAATGCGTTCCTAGACAGCTCGCACTTCACCCGGAGGTCTTCGCCATGTCAGCCCGACACGCCGCTACCAACGTCCGTGGTCAGTACA